>NZ_JBEOXU010000013.1:0-80034 GCF_040296725.1 Streptomyces sp. NPDC002044 | reverse complement strand
GCTCCGGGGACGGGTCCCGCAGCCGCGCGCACCGCGCCGGCGGCCGCGGGTCAGGCGTCCGGGGCGCCCAGGGCGTCGAGCTGGGCGCGGAACCAGGCCGCCGGGGGCAGCGCCGTGGCCGCCGCCGCCAGCCGCTTCGTACGCTCCGCGCGCTCCGGCTCCGGCATGGTCAGCGCCTCGTTCAGGGCCTGTGCCGTCCGCGTCACGTCGTACGGGTTCACCGTCAGCGCGTGGTCGCGCAGCTCCTCGTACGCCCCCGCGCCCGTCGACAGCACCAGGGCGCAGCCCGCCTCCGACACCACCGGGATCTCCTTCGCCACCAGGTTCATCCCGTCGCGCACCGGGTTCACCAGGGCCACGTCCGCCAGCCGGTAGGCCGCCAGGGAGCGCGCGAAGTCGTCTTTCACCGACACCAGCACCGGCTCCCAGCCCTCCGTGCCGAACTCCGCGTTGATCTCCGCCGCCAGCTCCGCCACCGCCGCCGTGTACTCCCGGTAGACCTTCAGGTCCTGCCGCGACGGGTACGCGGAGGCCAGGTGCACGACCCGGCCGCGCCACTCGGGGTGGACCGTCAGCAGCTCCCGGTAGGCCAGCAGCCCGCGCAGGATGTTCTTCGACAGCTCCGTGCGGTCCACCCGGACCACCGTCCTGCGGTCCCCGACCTCCGCCCGCAGCTCCGCCAGCTTCGCGTCGACCTCGGGCCGGTGCGCGAGCGCCCGCAGGTCGTCCCCGTCGACGCCCAGGGGAAAGGCGGTCACCTCCGTGAAGCGGGGCTCCTCCGGGCGCTCCTCGCGCCGTCCGTCCTCCACCGTCCTGCGGTGCCGGACCCCGCTGGGCCCGGCGGCCGGCCAGAAGCCCTCCGCCACGCCGCTCGCGTCGTCGGTCTGCGCCCCCGCGACGAAGTTCCGCGCCCACTCGCCCGTGTGGAAGCCCAGCACGTCCGCGCCGAGCATCCCCCAGACCAGCTGCTGGCGGACGTCGTCGGGGAGCATGCCGAGGAAGTCGGGCGAGGCCCACGGCGTGTGCGTGAAGTGCGCGATCCGCAGGTCCGGCCGCAGCTCCCGCAGCTGCCCCGGGACCAGGGCCAGGTGGTAGTCCTGCACCAGGACGCGGGCCCCGGGCGCCGCCTCCTGCGCGAGGGCCCGCGCGAAGGCACGGTTGTACTCCGTGTACGAGTCCCACTGACGGCGGAACCGCGCGTCGAAGACCGGCTCGCGCGGGACGTCGTACAGGTGGTGGTGGGTGAACCAGAGCACGGAGTTCGCGATGCCGTTGTACGCGTCGTCGTACACCGTGGGATCGATGTCCAGCATCCGGACGCCCGGTTCGGAGACGTCCCGGCGCACCGCCTCCCGGTCGGCGTCCGAGAGCGGCGCGCAGATCCACAGCGCGTCCGGCTGCTCCGCGAGGGCCGCGGACAGCCCGGAGACGAGTCCGCCGCCGCCGCGGCGGGCGCTGAGCGCTCCGTCGTCGGCCAGGGCGTAGGAGAGCGGGCCGCGGTTCGCTGCAACGAGTACCTGAGAAGCCATGCCGCCAACCTAGCCGGGCCCGGGCCCCCTCAAACCGTCCGATTCGTCACGCCACGCGGCGTACGGCGTACTCCTCGATCTCGCGCATCGGCGGCCGCTCCTCGGTGTCCACCGCGTAGGTGCGCGGCACGAAGCCGTCCGGGCCCCGCTCGAACTGCGTCAGCTCCGGCCGTACGAGGTGCCCGCGCGAGAGCCGCAGCTGCGCCGTGCGGTAGATCGCCGCGGCCATCCGGCCCAGCGCCTGCCCGTCCTGGTGGCGGTGGACCCGTACGCCGACGTCGACCTGGGCCAGCGCGTCCAGCCCGACCGTGTGCAGCGCGTCCACCAGCAGGCCCAGCTCGACGCCGTACCCGACGGGGAAGGGGAGCCGCTCCAGCAGCGAGCGCCGCACGGCGTACTCGCCGCCCAGCGGCTGGACGAAGCCCGCCAGCCGCGGCCAGTGCAGGTTGAGCAGGGGCCGGGCGACCAGCTCCGTCACCCGCCCGCCCTGGCCCGGGGCGCCGCCCAGCGGACGGTCGTACATCGCCTTGACGAACTGCACCTCGGGGTCGGTCAGCAGCGGCCCCACGATGCCGGAGACGAAGGAGGCCGAGAAGTCCCGCAGATCGGCGTCGACGAAGCACACGACGTCCCCGGTGGTGGCCAGCAGCGAGCGCCACAGCACCTCCCCCTTGCCGGGCAGCGCCGGGAGGCGGGGCAGGATCCCGTCGCGGTGCTCCACCCGGGCGCCGGCCTTCGCCGCCACCTCCGCGGTCCGGTCGGTGGAACCCGAGTCCACGACGAGCAGTTCGTCCACCAGGGGGACGGGCAGCCCGTCCATCAGCTCGCGCCGGATCACCTCGACGATCTCGCCGACCGTCGCCTCCTCGTCGAGCGCGGGCAGCACCACGCTGACCGTGGTGCCCGTCGCCCGCTTGCGTTCGATCAGCTGGGCGAGCGGTCGGTCGGCGGCGGCCCAGGAGCGCTCGGCCAGCCAGCGCTCCACCTCTTCCAGCACTCTCGGCACTCCCTGGTTACTCGGCGGTATAAGCCGAAATGTGATCCATCTCGCGGTTCGGACGGCTGTCTCAACCACCCGGACCTTCGGTTACAGTCTTGAACAACGCGAAGCACCGCCGCATGCCGGGGGTGCTCGCCCACAAACGCCCGGACGTGCCGAAGAGCGCGCGGCCCGGTGCCATACCGCTCATCCAGAGGGGCAGAGGGACACGGCCCGTTGAAGCCCCGGCAACCCTCCAGTCGGTTCTCGCGATGCGTTCTGCGCACACTCCGCGAGGTCCCCGGCTAGGGAAGGTGCCAATTCCGTCTCATGGCGAAGTGCGCCATGGGGAAGATGAGGAGAAAGGGCCTCGCCATCATGGCTGCACAGACCGAAACCACCTCTGTCGATCTCGGACCCGCCACCGGCCTTTCCTGTCGCGAGTGCGGTACCCGCTTCGAACTCGGCCCCATCTTCGCGTGCGTCGAGTGCTTCGGCCCGCTGGAAGTCTCCTACGACCTTCCCACCGGTGACCCCGAGGCCCTGCGCGCCGCGATCGAGGCCGGCCCGAACAACATCTGGCGCTACGCGCCGCTGCTGCCCGTCCCCGCCGACGTGGCCTCCAAGCCGAGCCTGAACCCGGGCTTCACCAAGCTCGTGGACGCGGCCAACCTGGCCAAGGAACTCGGCGTCACCGGCAAGCTCTACGTCAAGGACGACTCCGGCAACCCTACGCACTCCTTCAAGGACCGCGTCGTGGCCATCGCCGTCGAGGCGGCCCGCGCCTTCGGCTTCACCACCCTCTCCTGCTCCTCCACCGGCAACCTGGCCGGCGCCGTCGGCGCCGCGGCCGCCCGCGCCGGCTTCCGCTCCTGCGTGTTCATCCCGCACGACCTGGAGCAGGGCAAGGTCGTCATGGCCGGTGTCTACGGCGGCGACCTCGTCGGCATCGAGGGCAACTACGACGACGTCAACCGCTTCTGCTCCGAGCTCATCGGCGACCCGCTCGGCGAGGGCTGGGGCTTCGTCAACGTCAACCTGCGCCCGTACTACGGCGAGGGCTCCAAGACGCTCGCGTACGAGATCTGCGAGCAGCTCGGCTGGCAGCTGCCCGACCAGCTGGTCATCCCGATCGCCTCCGGCTCGCAGCTCACGAAGATCGACAAGGGGCTGCAGGAGCTCATCAGGCTGGGCCTGGTCGAGGACAAGCCGTACAAGATCTTCGGTGCCCAGGCCGAGGGCTGCTCCCCGGTCTCGACCGCCTTCAAGGCCGGCCACGACGTGGTCCGCCCGCAGAAGCCGAACACCATCGCCAAGTCCCTGGCGATCGGCAACCCGGCGGACGGTCCGTACGTCCTGGACATCGCGCGGCGCACCGGCGGCTTCGTCGACGACGTCAACGACGAGCAGGTCGTCGAGGCCATCAAGATCCTGGCGCAGACCGAGGGCATCTTCGCCGAGACCGCGGGCGGCGTGACCGTCGGCGTCACGAAGAAGCTCATCGAGGCCGGGCACCTCGACCCGGCGCTGACCACCGTCATCCTGAACACCGGGGACGGCCTCAAGACCCTGGAGGCGGTGGCCGCGGACAGCGGGCAGACCGCCACCATCCGCCCGAGCCTGGACGCCTTCCGCGCCGCCGGGCTGGTCTGAACCTCCCCTCGCACACCGGAAAGGCAGTAGCGCCATGAGCGTCAACGTCCGCATCCCCACCATCCTGCGCACCTACACCGGCGGCAAGGCCGAGGTCTCCGCCGAGGGCGCGAACCTGGCCGAGGTCATCGAGTCGCTGGAGCAGAGCCACCCGGGCATCGCCGCCCGCGTCCTGGACGACCAGGGCAAGCTCCGCCGCTTCGTGAACGTCTACGTGAACGACGACGACGTGCGCTTCGAGGGCGGCCTGGAGGCCGTCACCCCGGACGGCGCCGGCGTCTCGATCATCCCGGCCGTCGCGGGCGGCTGCTGACCGGCCGTGCGGCCGGCCGCCCGCGCGGGGACACCCCGCGCGCGGTGACGCGACACACCGAAATTGCCCCTTCCGCCAATAAGCGGAGGGGGCAATTCTGCTTGATTGGGCGCGGTAAGGTTGGGGAAGTCCCCTCCGCTGTTCTTGCCCGCCGCATATGAACGGGCCGCGTGAGGGTCGACATCGGGTCAATGTGCGTGTGCGGTATGGGGCTTTGGCGAAAGATGCCGGGCCCGAGTTGCCCTGGAGTATGCCAAATTTTCACTCTTTTTCAATGTTTCCTAGTGGCCTGAATTCTCGTCGGATCGACCTGTTGCAGACAGCATCGGCGCGGATACATTCAGCCTCGGTCGACGCGTTCCGACGCAAGTTCTGACCCGGGATCGCGAAGTGCGTTCCTGCGCAAGGGCCAGTAATAGGGGAGTTAGGCATGGCTCAGGGCACCGTCAAGTGGTTCAACGCGGAGAAGGGCTACGGCTTCATCGCGGTCGACGGTGGCGCGGATGTGTTCGTCCACTACAGCGCCATCCAGATGGACGGTTACCGCACCCTTGAAGAGGGTCAGCGGGTCGAGTTCGAGATCTCGCAGGGCCAGAAGGGGCCGCAGGCGGACATGGTCAAGCTCGCGGCCGCCGGCTAGTCCCCACGCGATCGGCCACCGACGCGTACGTACGGCGGGCCCGGCAGGACCGGAGTGCGGCGGGACCGGAGCACGGCGTACGAGGCACAACGAGGGGCCCACATCCTGGACAAGGGATGTGGGCCCCTCGTGCGTCCGGCCCGCACGGCCCGTGCGGCGCCTGCCTCTTCCCGGGGTGTTGACCGAAGCCGCTTGCACTCGAGGGGGCCGAGTGCTAATCATTGGCGTTAGCACTCTCCCGGTGAGAGTGCTACTAAAACGAGGACCGGGTCGGTGAGGCCCACAGTGTCCGGCGGGAAGGAACCGCCGGATGCTCAGGCCGTCCGTCGCGGGCGCGGGCGCGGTCCGGAGCAATCCACCCCTGTCCGGGAGGACCACTTCAGATGGCCAAGATCATTGCGTTCAACGAGGAGGCCCGGCGCGGTCTCGAGCGTGGGATGAACCAGCTCGCCGACGCCGTCAAGGTCACCCTTGGCCCCAAGGGTCGCAACGTCGTCCTTGAGAAGAAGTGGGGCGCCCCCACGATCACCAACGATGGTGTCTCCATCGCCAAGGAGATCGAGCTCGAGGACCCGTACGAGAAGATCGGCGCCGAGCTGGTCAAGGAAGTCGCCAAGAAGACGGACGACGTCGCCGGCGACGGTACGACCACCGCCACCGTGCTCGCCCAGGCACTCGTCCGCGAGGGCCTGCGCAACGTAGCCGCCGGCGCCAACCCGATGGCCCTCAAGCGTGGTATCGAGAAGGCCGTCGAGGCCGTCTCCGCCGCCCTGCTCGCCCAGGCCAAGGATGTCGAGACCAAGGAGCAGATCGCCTCCACGGCCTCCATCTCCGCCGCCGACACCCAGATCGGCGAGCTCATCGCCGAGGCGATGGACAAGGTCGGCAAGGAAGGCGTCATCACGGTCGAGGAGTCCCAGACCTTCGGCCTGGAGCTCGAGCTCACCGAGGGCATGCGCTTCGACAAGGGCTACATCTCGGCGTACTTCGCCACCGACATGGAGCGCATGGAGTCGTCGCTCGACGACCCGTACATCCTGATCGTCAACTCCAAGATCGGCTCGGTCAAGGACCTGCTGCCGCTCCTGGAGAAGGTCATGCAGTCCGGCAAGCCGCTGCTGATCATCGCCGAGGACGTCGAGGGCGAGGCCCTGTCGACCCTGGTCGTCAACAAGATCCGTGGCACCTTCAAGTCCGTCGCCGTCAAGGCTCCGGGCTTCGGCGACCGCCGCAAGGCCATGCTCGGTGACATCGCCATCCTCACGGGCGGCACGGTCATCTCCGAGGAGGTCGGCCTCAAGCTGGAGAACGCCGGTCTCGACCTGCTGGGCCGCGCCCGCAAGGTCGTCATCACCAAGGACGAGACCACCATCGTCGACGGTGCCGGCGACAGCGACCAGGTCGCCGGTCGCGTCAACCAGATCCGCGCCGAGATCGAGAACTCCGACTCGGACTACGACCGCGAGAAGCTCCAGGAGCGCCTCGCGAAGCTGGCCGGCGGCGTGGCCGTCATCAAGGCCGGCGCCGCGACCGAGGTCGAGCTCAAGGAGCGCAAGCACCGCATCGAGGACGCCGTTCGCAACGCGAAGGCGGCCGTCGAGGAGGGCATCGTCGCCGGTGGCGGCGTGGCCCTGCTGCAGGCCTCCGCGGTCTTCGAGAAGCTGGAGCTCACGGGTGACGAGGCGACCGGCGCTGCCGCCGTCAAGCTCGCCCTGGAAGCCCCGCTGAAGCAGATCGCCGTCAACGCCGGCCTCGAGGGTGGCGTCGTCGTGGAGAAGGTCCGCAACCTGACCCCGGGCTGGGGTCTGAACGCGGCCACCGGCGAGTACGTCGACCTCATCGCCGAGGGCATCATCGACCCGGCGAAGGTCACGCGCTCCGCGCTGCAGAACGCCGCGTCGATCGCCGCGCTGTTCCTGACGACCGAGGCCGTCATCGCCGACAAGCCCGAGAAGGCCGGTGCCCCCGCGGGCGGCGGCATGCCGGGTGGTGACATGGACTTCTGATCGGCCCCGGCTGATCGGCTGTTCTCGAACGAGGGCGGCACCCCCCGCGGGGGGTGCCGCCCTCGGGCGTTCTCCCGGCCGCCGGAGCACGGGACGGGGTCGGCCGGTCAGAGCTGCTTGAGGAAGTACACGTCCTCGTGGCCGCCCGGGAAGCCCGGGACGCGGGCCGTCTCCACGTAGCCGTGGCGGGCGTAGAAGGCCGGGGCCTGGAAGGTGAAGGACGAGACGAGGAGGCTGGCGCAGCCCCGCCGGCGGGCCTCGTCCTCGGCGGCGGCCAGCAGCCTGCCGCCCCAGCCGTCGCCCCTGCTGTCCTCGCGGACCCAGGTCATGCCGATGCCGGCCCGGTCGCCCCAGCTCCAGCCGCTCAGCCCGGCGACGAGCGCGCCGTCCGCGTCCGTGACCCGGACGGTGAACTCGGACTGCCGGAGTCCTTCCGTCGCCGCCCGGTTGAAGGCGTCCAGCTCCTCGCTGAGCCGCGCGTCGAGCCCGGCGTCCGCGCCGCCTGTGGTGATCTCCACCCCGTTGTCGTTCATCGCACCATTCTGCGGCCCGCGCCCGCGCCGCCACGAACGGATTCCGGGGTCCGCCGGGGCGCCCGTGGTCAGAACCCGGACGAGTCGATGACGCAGCCGAACGGTTCCGGTACGTGGAGGGGCTCGCCGAAGGACACCGTGGTGCGGGAGCGGTAGCCGTGCGGGGAGGGGGCCGAGAAGCAGGTGATCTCCGAGCCCTGCATGTCGATGACCAGGCAGACCGGCACGAGCAGGCCGTAGACGTCGAGCTTGTCGGTCCGGTCCGCGTCCTTCGTGGAGACGGAGGTGAACTCCCCGACCAGGGACAGCGCCGCCCCGTCCGCGTGGCGGCCGTCCGCTTCGAAGGCCGCTTCGTCGGCGACGAAGAGGTCGGGACCGTAGGCGCGACCGGCCGAGGGAAAGCGGAACAGGAAGGGGGAGGTCTCCGCGATGTGCCCGTCCGGAGCCTCTGCCTCCAGCTGTCGGCGCAGGGCACGCGTGGGGCGGACGTAGCGCAGCTTGGACCACGGTGACACGACGATCTTCCCCCGGATGATCTCCGCCCTGAAGCCGTCTGGCGTGTTCATCTCCTCGACGGTGCGCAGGAGGCTCTCGAAGGTCGGAGGTGCCGACAGCGTGGTGTCTATCGGTGTGGCCCGTTCGGTCATGGCGGTCACCGTGGTCCTCCGCATCGCGTGCGTGCTGTGCCGGGCCGGGGCCCGGGTCTCAGATCAGGCTAGCGCCGGGGCCGGGGCCGGGGCCGGGGCCGGGGCCGTGCCCGGTCCTCGGGACGGAGTGCCGCGGGACGGGCGGGTTTGGTTGACTCGGGGGATGAGCGAGAGCAGCGCACCCTTCGTCAAGATCTGCGGCCTGAAGAACGCGCGCGACGTCGAGGCGGCCGTGGCCGCGGGGGCGGGGGCCGTCGGGTTCGTGTTCGCCCCGGGCAGCCCGCGTACGGTCGACGCCGCGACCGCGCGCGCCCTCGCGGCGGAGGTGCCGCCGGGGGTGCTCACCGTCGGGGTGTTCCGGGGGCAGTCGGTGGCGGAGGTCGCCCGGTTCACCGAGGAGAGCGGCGTACGGGGCGTCCAGCTGCACGGCGAGGAGGGCCCCGAGGACTTCGCGGCGCTGCGGGCCGGGGGCCGGACCCTGCTGCGGGCCACCGCGGAGCACGTCCGTCGGTGCGGGGAGTACGGCGAGGACCTGCTGCTGATCGACGCACCGGACCCGGGCTCCGGCAAGCCCTGGAACTGGGGTTCCGAGGAGTTCACGGCGCCGGAGGGCCGCTGGCTGCTGGCGGGCGGGCTGACGCCCGGCAACGTCCGGGAGGCCCTGGAGACCACGGGCGCGTGGGGCGTGGACGTGTCCAGCGGGGTCGAGGGGGAGCGCGGAGTGAAGTCCCCGGCGCTCATCCGGGCCTTCGTGCGCGCGGCGCACGCCTCTGCTCGCTGAACGCGTTCGTGCGATTACTCTCAGCGAGAACCGGAGGTTCGGCCGGTTTCCGGCGGGCAAAGCACAGTCATGCTCTCGGACACGCTCGGATGGCTGCGGCGCCTGACAAGCCGCCTCGTTCCTGAGGGCGGTGGAGGCGTGCCCGTGTTCGCGCCGCGCCGCACTCCCGTCTTCACCGCCGACTTCGCCTCCACCTCCCAGTGGGTCGCCGGCCGCTCGTGGGCGTATCCCGGCGGCGGTCCGGTCAACCCGGGCGACAACAAGCTGGACCACCTCGTCGCCGACCCCGCCTACAGCCGCGGCGGGGTCTTCCGGGCGACCCTGCGCCCCGACGGCAACTGGGACGCCGGCCTCCTCACCACCGAGGGCAGCGACGGCGGCTTCATGGCGCGCACCGGCGACGTGCTGGAGGCCCGGGTGAGGCTGCCGGTGGAGCGCGGGGCCTGGCCCGCGATCTGGACCTGGCGGGACGGCGGGCAGGAGATCGACGTCTTCGAGTACCACCCCGACAACCCGGACCTGCTGGAGCTGTCCAACCACGTCCGCGAGGGCCACCGCTACCACCGCGACCCGTCGGTGCGGCCCGGCGGGTGGGTCGACCTGAAGGTCGAGTTCGGGAGGAACTCGGTCGTCTGGTGGGTGAACGGCGCCCGCGTGTTCAGCGACGGCCGGGGCGTCGGCCGGAACTGGCGCGCGTACCTCATCGTCAACCTCTCGGTCTGCGCCGGGCGTTACCACCCGGCGCCGGACCCGGGGGCCACGGAGATGTCGTACGAGGTGTCGGAACTGCGCGTGTACCGGCGTTAGGGGGTCGCCTCCCAGGGCAGCGGGCAGCGGGCAGCGGGCAGTGGCTCAGGCCGGTCGGTCCTGTCCCGCCCCCGCTCCGTCAGGACGCGGGCCAGACCGTCATGTCCGCGGTCACCCAGTCCGGCAGGCCCTTCAGCCGCACGACCGACTTGACCTGGATCACCAGCAGCGCGATGTCCCCCGACGGGTGCTTGACGCAGAACTCGCTCCCGGCCGCCGCCGCGGCGAGGGTGACGCTGCGCGATTCGACCTCTCGGAGGGCGAAACGGCACGTGTCGAGGGAGCCGCGCGGTTCGCCCAGGAGCAGGGCGATCACGCTGGAGTCGCTCTCCAGGGCGCAGGTGGTCCGGGTGCAGGCCAGGCGGAGGTCCCCGGTGCGGTCCTCGCGCCGGACCGGCTCCCTGAAGCTGACGGAGTCCTCCCCCTCCCCCAGGCGGACCATGGGGTACGGGCGGGGCGCGGGCGTCCTGGGCGCCTCGGGCGTGCTCGGCGCGGACGGTTCGGGGGCGGCTCCCTTCGCCGTGCCGCCGGTCGCCGCGCCGGAGACCGCCCCCGGTGCGGTCCGCGCGGCCGCGCGGTCGCGCAGCCGGTCCGCGCCGTCCATGACCATCCAGCCCAGGCCCGCCAGCAGGACCGCCCAGGCCGTCACCGCCGCGCCGACGATCAGCGCGGTACGCCGCCCGCGCCGGCGCCGTTCCTGCGGCCCGGGCGGCGCCGGTGCGGGCGCGGGCGGCGGGGGCGATCCCGGCTCCGGGCGGGTTCCGGACCGTCCGGCCACCGGTGTCGTCCGCACCGGGGTGGGGTGGTGGAGCGGGCCGGGGGTCACCACCTCCGGCCCCGTCACCTCCCGCCAGACGGCCGGTCCGCCGCCCGCGTCCGCGTCCCCTCCCAGGCGCTGCCGGCACCACGCCACGATCTCCGCCGGGGTGGCCCGATCCGCCGGATCGGGGGCCAGGCATCGCGCGAGCAGCGGGCGCAGCGGTTCCGGAAGCAGGGACAGGTCGGGGTCGGAGTGGACGATCCGGAACAGCACGCTCATGGAGGGGCCGTCGCCGTACAGGGGCCGGCCCAGTGCCGCGAACGCCGCCGTCTGCCCCAGTGCGAACACGTCGGTAGCCGCCGTGACCTCGCCCTCCGACGCCTGCTCGGGAGCCATGTACTGGGGCGTGCCGATGGCGGAGTGCGTGGCCGTGCCCGTGGTGGTGCCCGAGGCCAGTGAGATGCCGAAGTCGATGACCCGGGGCCCGTCGGCGGCGAGGAGGACGTTCGAGGGCTTCAGGTCGCGGTGCACGATGCCCGCACCGTGGATGGCCTGCAGGGCCTCGGCCACGCCCGCCATGAGCCACAGCACCGCGGCCACGGGCAGGGGGCCGCTCCGGGCGACCGCCTGCGAGAGCGAGGGGCCGGGTACGTACAGGGTGGCCAGCCAGGGCGGCACCCCGTCCGCCTCGGCGTCGATCAGCTCGGCGGTGTACGCGCCCCGGACCCGCCGGGCCGCCTCGACCTCGCGGCGGAACCGCCGCTTGAACGCCGGGTCCTCGGCCAGCTCGGGCCGGACCACCTTGATGGCCACCGGGCGGCCGCCCTGGGTGTGCGACAGGTAGACCCGGCCCATGCCGCCCGCGCCGATCCGGGCCGCGAGGCGGTAGCCGGCCACGGTCCGCGGATCGTCCGCCAGCAGTGGCCGGAACACTTCGGTCGTGACGTCGTCCACAGGTCCCCCCGGTCCCCCGACCAACCGGTGGGTTGATCCACACAACCCTAAGGGAGCTGCCGGGGAGCGGAGTTGCGGGGCCGTCCCCAGGGGCGGTCAGCCGGCGGTGCCGTCCGCGGACGCGGTGCCGTCCGCCTCGACGGACCGTACGACGGAACGCGTCGCCCGGAGGTCCTCGACCTGTTCGGGGGAGAGACGGGCGGCGAAGCCGTTCAGGGCGTCGCGGTACACGTGGATCGGGGTGATCCCGTAGGCCCCGGCGACGGTGGCCGGGTCGAGTGCCGGATGGACGGTGACGATGTACGTGGGGTGGTCGGCGGCCGGAGCGGCCGCGCTGGTCTCCGGTACGGGGAGGGGCGTGGCGGCGGCCGCGGGCAGGACGGCCACGGCGGCCAGGACGGCGGCGGCCAGGGGCACGGTGGCCCGGCTCAGGGGGTTGCGCATGGGGCCGAGGGCATCACGCCGGGCGGGGCCGGTCAACGACCGCCCGGGGTGCGGCGGGGGCACGGGGAGCGCACCGCCCGTGCGCCCCCGGGGTGGCGGAGGACCGTACGGGTGATCCTGCCCGGGCGGCTGATCCTGTCCGGGCGGCCCGGACCGTACGGGCCGGGGGCGGCCCGGAGCGGCCCCCGGCGGCGTGCCCGCTCAGTCGGTGCGCAGGCGGGCGTGCAGGTGCTCGTCGTGCCAGCCGTCGGCGTGCAGGAGCGCGCCGCGCATGACGCCCTCCAGGGGGAATCCGGCGCGGAGGGCGACGACGCAGGACGCCGGGTTGCGCACGGAGTGGGTGATGCGCAGGCGGTGCAAGCCGAGGGTCTCGAAGGCCCAGCGGCTGACCAGGTCGGTGGCCCGCGCCATGACCCCGACGCCGCGGCCGGCGGGCAGCAGCCAGTACAGGAACTCGGCGCTGCCGCCCGCGAGATCCACGTCCCCCAGGCCGACCAGGCCGAACGCCTGGCCGCCCTGGGCGGGTGCCACCGCCCAGAGCACGCCCTCCTCGGCCTGCCGGCGGGCCTCCCAGCGGGCGATCCGCGCCACGGCTCCGGCCTCGTCGAGCAGGCTGGGGCGGTTCCAGAACCGGATGTCCGGGTCGTGGCACGCCTCGACGAGGGCGGGCGCGTCGTACGCGTTCCAGGGGCGCAGGTGCAGTCCGCCGGTACCCGGGAGGTAGAACTCCGGCTGGGGCAGGGCGGCCAGTCGGCCCGTGGGGACCACAGGGGGTATCGCGTCGCTCATGAGCGCATCCTGCCGGACCCGCGGGGCCGGACGGGAATCGAGCGGGGCGGGCGGCGGGAGGGGTGGCCGAAGGACTCCGCATCCGGTTCAACCGGCCTGCGACACATACGAACTGAAAGGTCATCATGTGTGACAAATCACATCATCTTTCCTAGTCTCTGCTCCTGCATCGAGTGCGGGTGAAGGGACATCGGATGAGACGACGGGTATCGGCGATCATCGCGGCCGCCACGGCCGCGGTGCTCGCCCTGGGCTTCGGCGGCCCCGTGGCGGCGGCCGCGGACGAGGACGGTCCGGGCGGCGGCAAGGGCGGCCGGGTCGAGTGCGCGCCGGGCGTGCCCGTCGGACCGCACGGCGAGCGGTTCTACACCCCGCCGTCGCCGCTGCCCGAGGGCACCCACGGGGACCTGATCTGGGCGCGGAAGGTCTCCGCGCCGGACGGGGCCCGCGCCTGCCGGATCCTGTACCTGTCGACCCTCGGCGACGGCAGCCCCGTCGCGGTGTCCGGCATCGTCGCCTGGCCGGACCGGCACGCGCCGAAGCAGGGCCGCAACGTCGTGGCCTGGGCGCACGGGACGGTCGGCGGGCCGCGCATGTGCGCGCCGTCGGCGGTGCCGGACCCGGCGGTCGACCTGATCGACTACTTCACGTACGACAGCCCGTACGGCATCGACGTCGGCGTGCCGGCACTGACGGACTTCCTCGCGGCGGGCGACGTCGTGGTCGGCACCGACTACCAGGGGCTGGGCACGCCCGGCGTCCACCAGTACGTGGTCGGCGCCACCGAGTCGAACAACGTCCTGGACTCGGTCCGGGCGGCCCGCCGGATCGGGGCGGCCCGCGCCAACGACAAGGCGGCCGTGCTGGGCTGGTCCCAGGGCGGCGGGGCGGCCCTGTTCGTCGGCCAGAACGCGCCCTCCTACACCCCCGAGACGAAGCTGGTCGGCGTGGCCGCGCTGGCGCCCGCCGCCGACCTCGGCCCGGAGTTCCGCGGCCTGGTCCGCCCCGGCCCGACCGACGCGACGTCCCCGTCGCACCAGGCGGCCCTGCGGATCAACGTCTACCGGGGTTTCCTGGCGGCGTACCCGGAGCTGAAGGCCGAGGACGTCCTCAAGCCGGCCGGGCTGGACGCGCTGGCGGGCGACGGGGTGGCGTGCATCGAGCACTTCTCGGACGTCATCCAGAACAACGTGGGCAACACCGGGCAGCTCGACACCCTCTTCAAGGGGCTGCTGGAGGTGCCGGAGACCTGGCACCGGCGGTTCCACGAGAACACCCCGGGCTACGTGACGACCGTGGCGCCGGTGCTGGTCATGCAGGGGACCGCGGACACCGTCATCAACCCGTACTCGACCACCGACTACGTGAAACGGGCCTGCGCCTTCGACCAGCCGGTGCAGTACACGACGTACCAGGGGGCGACCCACCAGACGATCCCCTTCGTCGCCGAGCGGGAGTACCTGACCTGGATCGCCGACCGCTTCGCGGGCCGGCCGGCACCGGACAACTGCTGACGCGTCGGGCAGACGGCGGGAGCACCCCGGCAGGGGTGCTCCCGCCGCCGTCGGTGCGGGGTCAGGCCAGGGCCGGCTGCTTGTCGGGGTCGGTGCCGGAGCCGGTGCCCGGGGTGGGCGGGGCGGGTTCCGGGGCGGTGTCGAGGTCGGCCAGCATCTGCCGCGTGAAGCCGAAGAAGTAGGTCGCGGCGAAGCCCACCAGGTAGCCGACCGCCAGGCCGCCCGCGTAGATCGCGAGGGTGGCGCCCAGGCCCGACGTGCCGTCCAGGAGCGGGAAGAGGGCCCAGCCCGAGGGGCCGATGGCGGTCGAGCCGAAGCCCACGCCCAGCTGGTTGAAGAGGCCGACGAAGGCCCCGCCGGCCGCGCCGCCGACGCAGGCGGTGACGAAGGGGCGGCCCAGCGGCAGCGAGACGCCGTAGATCAGCGGCTCGCCGACGCCCAGGAACCCGGCCGGGAGCGCGGACTTGATGGTGGCGCGCAGCGAGCCGTTGTGCGGGAGCTTGTAGTAGACGGCGATGGCCGCGCCGACCTGGCCCGCACCCGCCATGGCGAGGATGGGCAGCAGGACGGTGTACCCGGACTGCTCGATGAGCGTGGTGTGGATGGGGATCAGGGCCTGGTGCAGGCCCAGCATCACCAGCGGCAGGAACAGCCCGCCCAGGACCAGCCCGGCGAAGGCGCCGCCGGTGGCGAGGAGCCAGTCGGCGAAGGTGCCGATGGCGGTGGAGGCTTCACCGGCGAGGAACATCAGGCCGAAGAGGGTGACCAGGCCCGAGATGAGGACCGTGAGGGTCGGCGTGACCAGGACGTCCAGCGCCTCGGGGACCCACCTGCGGCACCACTTCTCGACGTACACGGCGAGCAGGGCCGCGGCGAGCGCGCCGAGGACGCCGCCCTGGCCGGGCTTGAGCTCCAGCCCGAAGGCGGCGACCTTCGCGACGCCGGGGAAGACGATGATCGCGGCGACGGCGCCGCCCAGGATCGGCGTACCGCCGAACTCCTTGGCCGTGTTGTAGCCGACGAACACCGCGATGAGCGACATGAAGCCGGAGGCGATGGCGGCGAGGGCCGGGACCAGGGCGGGCAGCCAGCCCAGGTTCGTCAGCAGGCCGTTCAGGCCCGCGATGACGCCGCAGCCGATCAGGGCCGGGATGAGCGGTACGAAGATGTTCGCGATGCGCCGCAGGAACAGCTTGAAGGGGGTGGCGTTCCGGGCCTTGCGGGCCTGCTTCAGCGCCGCGCCCTGCGAGGCCAGTTCACCGGCCGTGACGGGGTGGCCGCCGGCGGGCGCGGGGGCGGACGCCGCCGGTGCCGCGGCCGCCGCGGCCGAGCGGCCCTCCGCGACGAGGGCCTCGAACTCCGGGGTGACCCGGGCGACGGTGCCCGGTCCCAGCACGATCTGGTAGGTGTCGTCCTCGACCACGCCCAGGACGGCCGGGACGGCCTTGAGGGCCTCCTCCTGGACCAGGCTCCGGTCGCGCAGGCCGATGCGCAGGCGGGTCATGCAGTGCGCGATCGAGGTGATGTTGTCCGGGCCGCCGACCAGAGGAAGGATCGCGGCGGCTGTGGCGCGGTTCTTGTCAGTGGACATGCTGGGGATCGCCTTGCGTCGGGGGGTACGGGCGGGGGCGGGGCGGGGTGCGGGCCGGGGGCGTTCAGGAGGCCGCGGCGAGTGCGGCGCGCAGGTGGCCCCGCGAGGAGGCGAGCAGCTCGGCGGCCTTGGGGCCGTCGACGCCGCCGAGGACGACGAGGATGGCGTTCTTCACCTCGCCGCCGGTGGCCGTCAGCGCGGCCTCGATCTCCTCGTCGGGCGCGCCGGTGGCCAGGGCCACGATGCGGCGGGCGCGGGCGCGCAGCTTCTCGTTGGAGGAGCGCATGTCGACCATCAGGTTCCCGTACGTCTTCCCGAGCCGGATCATCGTCACCGTCGAGATCAGGTTGAGGACGAGCTTCTGCGCGGTACCGGCCTTCAGCCGGGTCGATCCGGTGAGCAGTTCGGGCCCCACGACCACCTCGATGCCGTGCTCGGCGGCCGCGGCGAGCGCCGAGCCCGCGTTGCAGGACAGCCCGAGGGTGAGCGCGCCGCGCGTACGGGCGAACTCGACGGCGCCGATCGCGTACGGGGTGCGCCCGGAGGCGGAGACGCCGACCACGGTGTCGTCGGGGCCCAGCTCCAGCGCGGCGAGGTCCTCGGCGGCCAGCTCGCGGGAGTCCTCGGCGCCCTCGACGGCCTGGACCATGGCGGAGGGGCCGCCCGCGATCAGCCCGACGACCTCCGCCGGGTCGGTGTTGAAGGTGGGCGGGCACTCGCTGGCGTCCAGCACGCCCATCCGGCCCGCGGTGCCGGCGCCCGCGTAGACGAGCCGGCCGCCGCGCGCCATCCGCTCGGCGATCGCGTCGACCGCGGCGGCGATCTCCGGCAGCCGCGAGGCGACGGCGGCCGGGACGGTGGCGTCCTCGGCGTTCATCAGGCGGGCGATCTCCAGGGTGGACAGCCGGTCGACCTCGGCCAGTTCGGGGCGGAACGCCTCGGTGGTCAGGGTCTCCAGCTGGGCGCGAAGGGCTGCGTACGCGGTCATGGTCGGGCTCCTAGCGGGCGGTGCTGCTGCGCTTGCCGGTCGGTACGGACGTCTGGTGGCGGGGGGCGAGCGCCTCGTACGAGGCGGCGAGGGCGGGGGCGGCGGTCTCGTACGTCCGCTGCGCCACGCCGACGAACAGGCAGTCGACGACGAGGAGCTGGCTGGTCCGGCTGGACATGGCGGCCGGGCGCAGCTGGGTCTCGCGGGCGGCCGAGGTGGCCAGGACGTGGTCGGCGTAGTGGGCGACGGGGGCGTTGGAGCGGCCGGTCAGCGCGATGGTGGTGGCGCCGCGCTCGAAGGCCGTGCGGAGGGGCTCGATGACGTCGCCCGTGGAGCCGGAGTGGGTGACGGCGACGGCGACGTCGCCGGGGCGCAGCAGGACGGCGTTGGTGAGGGCGAGGTGGGTGTCCTGGTGGGCGTGGGCGATCAGGCCGATGCGGAGCAGCTTCTGGGCGAGGTCCTGGCCGACGAGGGCGGAGGCGCCGACGCCGTAGATGTCGATGCGCCGGGCGGTCGCGAGGGCGGTGACGGCGCCGGCCAGCTGGGTCAGGTCGAGTCCGGCGGCGGTGTCGGCGAGGGTCTGCGCCTCCTCGTGGGCCAGCTTGGCGACGACGTCCGCGAGGGGGTCGTCGACGGCTATGTCGACGGTGACGGCGGGCGCGGCGCCGGACTCCTGCTGTGCGGCGAGCGCGGCCAGCGCGAGGCGCAGGTCGCGGTAGCCGGGGTAGCCGAGGAGGCGGGCGGTGCGGACGACGGTGGCCTCGCTGGTGCCGGTGTGCCCGGCGAGGGCGGAGACGGTGAGCTGCGCGCAGCCGGCCGGGTCGGAGGCGACGGCCTCGGCGACGGCCTGCATGGAGCGGGTCATGGAGGGGCCGAGGCTGCGGACCCGGGCCCGCAGGGCGGAGGGTGCGGGGGTGGTGGGGGGAACCGGGGCGGCCGGGGTGGGGGGCGCGTCCGGTCTGAAAGTTTCTTTCGCGTTCTCGCTCACGTCTGAAACCTATTTTCAGCGGAGCCCGGAGGTCAAGGCGCCATACGTCACGACCTGGAAGGGACCTTCGCCACACACCCCGCGCGGGTTCACAATGGGGCCATGGAACACGCACCCCCTCTGGAGCAGGCGCTGCACGTCGCCCGTGCCCTCGTACTCGCCGATCTCGCCGCGGCCGAGGTCGCCGACGCCGATGTCGTCTCCCTCGTCGAGGACTCGGTCACGCACCGCCGGTGGTGGGTGGAGCAGTGGCCCGAGGGGGCCGGTTTCCTTCCCGGGCTCGTCGCCCAGGACGTGCAGGACGCGCTGCTGGAGAAGTACGGCCGCTGGCCGCTGTGCCCGGTCTGCGGCCACGGCGACCCGCACGCGCTGGACGTGGACCCGGAGCTGGGCCCCGACCCGCACTGGGTGTGCCCGGAGGCGGGCGTCAGGGTCGCCGCGGTGGGCGGCCTCGGCCCGGTCCTGCGGCCGGGCCGGTGAGGCGCCGGTGACGGTGTACATCGACCCGCCCACCTGGCCGGGCCACGGCCGGATGTGGTCGCACCTGGTCAGCGACGTCTCGTACGAGGAACTGCACGCCTTCGCGGCCGCCGTGGGCTGTCCGCCCCGGGCCTTCGAGCGCGACCACTACGACGTGCCGTCGTACCGGTACGCGGACGCGGTCGGCGCGGGCGCGGTGGAGATCGGCAGCAAGGAACTGGTCCGCCGCCTCACGGACGCGGGCCTGCGCCGCCCGAAGGGCCGCCCGGCGTAGGAAGGGCACCGGAAGGCCGGTCGGGCGTGGGCCGCCCGTCAGGCGTGGGCGGACTGTTCCACGGGGGTCGCGGCGCCCGGGCCCGAGGCGATCACGCGGGTCGTGCCGGGGTGCGGGCGGCGGCGGTCCAGGCGCAGGGCGATGACGGTGAGGGCGATGGCGGTGACCGTCATGGCGGCGCCCGCCCAGGCGGTGGCGGAGAAGCCGAGGCCCGCGTCGATCACGGTGCCGCCGAGCCAGGGGCCGCCGGTGTTGCCGAGGTTGAAGGCGGCGGTGGTGGTGGCGCCGGCCAGGGTCGGGGCGGCGCCGGCCACGTTGAACATGCGGGCGTTGAGCGCCGGAGCGGTGAAGAAGGCCGAGAAGCCGAGCAGGAACGACAGCGCGACCGCCGCGGCCGCGGTCCCGGCCAGCAGGGCGAGCGCGGCCAGGAAGACGGTCGAGGCGGTGATGCCCCAGAGCATCACGCCGAACAGGTGCGCGTCGGCGACCCGGCCGCCGATGGTGGTACCGACGAGCGCGCCGAGACCGAAGAGGCCGAGGATCCACGGCACCCACCGCGAGTCGAGCCCGGCCACGTCCGTCAGCAGCGGCGAGAGGTAGCTGAACGCGCAGAAGACGCCGCCCGCGGCCAGGGCCGTGATGCCGATGGCCAGCCACACCTGGCGGTCGCGGTAGATGCGCAGCTCGCGCCCCAGGCGCGGCTTCTCGGCGGGCAGCGGGATCTTCGGGATCAGCACCAGGATGCCGGCCAGGGCGACGGCGGAGGCGGCGCCCACCGACCAGAACGCGGAACGCCAGCCGAGGTGCTCGCCGAGGAAGGCGCCGGCGGGGACGCCGAGCACGTTGGCGATGGACAGGCCGCCGATCATGACGGCCATGGCGCGGGCCCGCTGGTCCTTGTCGACCATGGCGATGGCGACGGCCGCGCCGACGGCCCAGAAGCCCGCGCAGGCGAGGGCCGAGACGACGCGCGAGGCGAAGAGCAGCTCGTACGAGGGGGCCAGCGCACCCGCGACCTGCCCGAGGCCGAAGAGGCTGATGAGGGAGACGAGGGTGGTGCGCCGGGGGAGGCGCAGGGTGGCCACGGCCAGCAGGGGCGCCCCGATGACCATGCCGATCGCGAAGGCGGATATCAGCAGGCCCGCCTGCGGGATGGTGACGCCCATGTCCTCGGCGATCGGTGGCAGCAGCCCGGAGAGCATGAATTCACTGGTGCCGAGTGCGAACACGGACAGGCCGAGGACGTAGACGGCGACGGGCATGCGGGGGCGTGCGGCTGCTACGGGCATGTCTGGCACCAACCACCGCGAACAGGCTCGAATTCCCCGTTCGTGTGTCGGCTGCGTGACATCCACGGAGAGCCGGGCGGCCCCCGCGGCGGCGCCTCAGGCCGTCAGCGCGGCGAGTTCCGCGGCGAGGTTGGCGCGGGCCGGGGCCTCCCAGTGCGCGGCCCCGTACGGGGTGCGGAAGAGCCGGGGCAGGTCCAGGAGCTGGCGCAGGACGGCC
This sequence comes from Streptomyces sp. NPDC002044, assembly GCF_040296725.1. NCBI lineage: Bacteria > Bacillati > Actinomycetota > Actinomycetes > Kitasatosporales > Streptomycetaceae > Streptomyces > Streptomyces sp. NPDC002044. Next base: position 59,858 of record NZ_JBEOXU010000013.1, on the reverse strand, counting down.
GCGCGGCCCTCGCGGAACGCGTCGTCGGGGACGAACCCGTACTCGGCGCGGACGGCGGCCGCGTAGGCGGCGTACGCCGGGCCGTCGCCCGCGAGGACGGCCAGGTCGGCGTCGCAGAGCGCCTCGCCGTTGGTGTCGCCGGGGGCGGGGTCGTGGGTGACGGTGAGGCGGACCAGCCGGGCCGTCTCGGCGGTCCGCCCGGGGTCCACGCCCAGCTCGGGGAGGGCGCGCTCGGCCATGGCGGCGCTGCGCTCCTCGTTCTCGGAGCGGTCGGGGCGGTAGACGGCGTCGTGGAACCAGGCGGCCAGCTCGACGGCGGCCGGGTCGGCGGCGTGCGGGGCCAGAACGTCGATCCGCGCGAGGACGTCGGCCAGGTGCGCGGTGGTGTGGTACCTGCGCTGGGGCTCCGCCCAGGCGGCGAGGAGCCGGTCGGCGTACGGGGCGGGGTCGCGGTCGGCGGGGGCTCCGGCGGCGGCGGTGGTCGCCCGCCAGCGGGCGCGGAGGGCGGCCGTGTCGGTGTGCGGGGTGCCTGTGTCCATGCGCACATTGTGGGGGTGGCGTGATTGTGCTGGTGGTGCCCGGGGGTGGGCCCGTACCCTCCATATTGGACTAGACCTATTTTCCACTCTGACCGCATGTGCCCCGATCGGGCCGTCGGGTCACCCGAGCAGTTTTCCGAAGGATGGATCGAATGAGCAACCGTGCGCTCCTGGAGGTGATCGCCCTCGACGCGGAGGACGCGGTCGCGGCCCAGGCCGGTGGGGCGGACCGACTCGAACTGGTCACCGACATGGCCGCCGACGGGCTGACTCCGCCGCGCGAGACCTTCGCGGCGATCAGGGCCGCGGTCGACATCCCGCTGCGCGTGATGCTGCGCACGACGGACGGGTTCGCCGCGGGCGACGCCGAGGTCCTGCTGACGGCCGCGCGGGAGCTGCGGGCGGAAGGCGCGACCGAGTTCGTGCTCGGCTTCCTTAACCCCGACGGGACCCCCGACCTCGCGGCCGTCGAGGCCGTGGTGGCGGAGCTGGACGGCTGCCGCTGGACCTTCCACCGGGCGATCGACCGGGCGGCGGACCGGGACCAGCTGCGCAAGGCCCTCTCCGAGCCGGTGCCCGCCGGACCGGACACCTACCTGACGGCGGGCTCGGCAGCCGGAGTGGACGAGGGCATGCCGGTCCTGCTGGCCGAGGCGGCCCGCCGGGGCGAGCCCGGGTACGAGGCGCGGATCCTGGTCGGCGGCGGCCTGGCGCTGTCGCACCTGCCGATGCTGCGCGAGGGCGGCGTGGACGCGTTCCACATCGGCGGGGCGGCGCGCCCCGACGGGTGGGGACGCCCGGTGTCGGCGGCCGCGGTCGCGCGGTGGCGCACGGCCCTGGACTGACGGCGCGAACGCGCCGGGGCGGGCGCAGGCGCCCCGGGAACGGCGGGCCGGGGCGGGGCGGAGGCGCCCCGCCCCGCCCGCCGTTCCCGTACCGGTCAGCCCAGGGCGGCCGGCAGCGGGGCCGAGTGCAGGAGGGCCAGGCCCGAGACGGCGCGCGTGAGGCAGACGTACAGCCGCCGCAGGCCCGTCCGCTCGTCGGGCTCGCCGTCGACGATGGCCGCCGGCTCGTCCAGGACCACGTAGTCGTACTCCAGGCCCTTCGCCAGCGACGCCGGCACCAGCGTCAGCCGCGACTGCGCGGTCGTCTCCTCGCCCGGCGACAGGTACGGCAGGCCCGCCGCCAGCAGGGCCTCGGCGAGCGACGGGATCCGGGCGTCCGCCGCGATCAGACCGGTCGAGCCCTCGTGCGCCAGCGCCTCCCGGCAGGCCGCGACCGCGGCCGCCGCCGGGTCCGCGACCTCCGTGATCCGCAGCGATCCGGGGGTCTCGCGGACCGAGGAGACCGGGGCCAGGCCCGGGGAGATCGACGGCAGCAGTCGGGAGGCGTACGCGATCACCTCGCGCGGCACGCGGAAGCCCGCCGTCAGCTCCTCCACCACCGCCTGCGGCTTCCCGAGGTGGGCCAGGGCCTCGTCCCAGCCGCGCGTGGCCCACGGGGTGGTGCCCTGCGCGAGGTCGCCGAGGACCGTCGCGGAGCCCGTCGTGCACCGCCGGCCCACGGCCCGGTACTGCATCGGCGACAGGTCCTGGGCCTCGTCGAGGACGACGTGGCCCAGCGAGTGCGTCCGCTCCACCAGGTCGGCCGCCTCGTCGATCAGGACCAGGTCCGCCGCCGACCACGCCACCGACTTCACGCTCCGGAACGGCTTGGGCCACAGCAGCAGCTTCTGCTCGTCCGCCGTGAGGACCCCCTCCGCGTGGGCGGCCAGGAACTCCGGGTCGGAGAGCAGCCGCAGGACCAGCCTGGCCGGTTCGACCGGCGGCCAGACCGCCTTCACGGCCGCCTTGACGGCGGGGTTGCGCGCCACCGCGTCCTGGACGCGGTCGTCGGGCGCCTCGCCCGCCTGCTCCATCCGTACGAGCACCGCGTGCGCGATCCGCTGCGGCAGCGCGTCACGGGCGGCGCCGTAGCGGATGTCGCGGTTCTGGAGCTCCTCGACCATCTCGGCCAGCTCGTACGCCGGGACCCGCCAGCGCCGCGACCCGCGGACCACCATCAGCGGCTCGGCGGGCGGGGTGACGTGCGAGCCCAGCGCGCGGCGCAGCACCTGCGCCATCCGGGCGTCGCCCTTGACGACGGCGGTCGCGGCGGCGTCCCGCGCGCGTACCTCCAGGCCGTCGCGGGCGACCAGGTCGTCGACGGTGGCCTGCTTGACCTCCAGCTCGCCGAGCGCCGGGAGGACCTGCTCGATGTAGTGCAGGAAGGAACGGTTCGGCCCGATGACGAGCGTGCCCGTACGGGCGAGGCGGTCGCGGTGGGCGTAGAGGAGGTACGCGACGCGGTGCAGGCCGACGGCCGTCTTCCCGGTACCGGGCCCGCCTTGCACGCAGACGGAACCGGAGAGCCCGGAGCGGACGATCTCGTCCTGCTCGGGCTGGATCGTCGCGACGATGTCCCGCATGGGGCCGACGCGGGGCCGTTCGATCTCCTGCTGGAGCAGCTTGCTGACGCCGGCCGCCTCGCCGGGGTCGGAGAGGTGCTCGTCCTCGTACGCCGTCAGCTCGCCGCCGGTGTAGCCGAAGCGGCGGCGCAGCGAGACGTCCTGGGGGTCCTTCCTGGAGGCCCGGTAGAACGGCTGCGAGACCGGCGCCCGCCAGTCGATGACCATCGGGTCGCCGCCCGCGTCGTGGACGTGGCGGCGGCCGATGTAGAACCGCTCGCCCTCGGCGCCCTCGGCGAGGGTCGCGCCCGGGGCGTGCAGGTAGTTCAGCCGCCCGAAGAACAGGGGGGTGTGGGAGAGGTCGGCGAGGGACTTGATGCGGTCGTCGATCTGGGCCTGGAGGACGATCGCGTTGACCCAGTTCGCGGTGACGTCGCGGATGTCGAGGGCCTCGGCGTCCTCGCGCATGGCGCGGAGCGCGGAGCGGGACGCGGCGAGATGGGAGCGTTCGCGGGCGAGGGGGTCCGACGGTGCGGGGGCGTGCGGGTCTGATGCGGGCGCGTGCGCGGGCACGGGGCTGCCTCCAGCTGCTGGGTGCGAACGGAAGCCCGCCGGTTTCCGTGCGGCGGGCGGCACTCCCCGGTGAGGCGGCGGGAGGCGGCAAGAGCGGAGATTCTAGCGAGGGGCGGGGCCCGGTGCGAACGGATTGGGGGCCGGACGTCCCCTCGGGGGCGAGACCTCCGTACGGGTGTACGTACGGGTGTGGTACCGGGGAGTGTCATACCCCGGACAGAGCCGGCGGGGGGAGGCATGGGCCGTGAGGAGGAGGCCGGGGCCCCGGGATTCCGTCCGTGGGCCGATGTGGAATCCGCGCCGGAAACGCACCATGGATACATGAGCACCGCAACCTTCACCCCGGTCCAGGGCGGCCGCCCGAGCGGCGCCACCGCCACCTCCGACTTCCGTCCCCGGCACAGCCTGGGCGGCGTGCTGCGCGGCGCGAAGGTCTTCGCGGCGACCGCCGTGAGCGTCGTCGTCCTGGGCGAGTACGCCGAGGACGCGGGCGTCATACGCCGCTGACGGCACGGCCGCCGGCCGGCCGCGCCCGCCTGCCGGCGGCGCGGCCGCGCGCTGCGACGTGGCGGCGGGGCGGCGTCGGCCGCGCGGTCAGTCGTTCGCCAGGATCTCGTCCGCGTCCATGATCCGGTAGGCGTAGCCCTGTTCCGCGAGGAAGCGCTGCCGGTGCGCCGCGAAGTCCTGGTCGACGGTGTCGCGGGCGACGACCGAGTAGAACCGCGCCTCGTGGCCGTCCGCCTTCGGACGCAGCACCCGGCCCAGGCGCTGGGCCTCCTCCTGGCGGGAGCCGAAGGTGCCCGACACCTGGATGGCGACGGTCGCCTCGGGCAGGTCGATGGAGAAGTTGGCGACCTTCGAGACGACCAGCACGCTGATCTCGCCCTCGCGGAAGGCGTTGAACAGCTTCTCGCGCTGCGCGTTCGAGGTCTCGCCCTTGATGACGGGCGCGTCCAGGTGCTCGCCGAGCTCGTCGAGCTGGTCGATGTACTGGCCGATGACGAGGGTCTGCTCGCCCTTGTGCTTGCGCACCAGCGCCTCGGTGACCTTCCGCTTCGTCGCGGTCGTCGCGCAGAAGCGGTACTTCTCCTCGGTCTCGGCGGTCGCGTACGCGAGCCGCTCCGCCTCCGTCAGGTTCACCCGTACCTCGACGCAGTCGGCGGGCGCGATGTAGCCCTGCGCCTCGATCTCCTTCCACGGCGCGTCGAACCGCTTCGGCCCGATGAGGGAGAAGACGTCCGACTCGCGGCCGTCCTCGCGCACGAGCGTGGCGGTCAGGCCGAGCCGGCGGCGCGCCTGGAGGTCGGCGGTGAACTTGAAGACCGGCGCGGGCAGCAGGTGCACCTCGTCGTAGACGATCAGGCCCCAGTCCCGGGAGTCGAAGAGCTCCAGGTGCGGGTAGATGCCCTTCCGCTTGGTCGTGAGGACCTGGTACGTGGCGATCGTGACGGGCCGGATCTCCTTGCGGGTGCCGGAGTACTCGCCGATCTCCTCCTCCGTCAGCGAGGTCCGCTTGACCAGCTCGTGCTTCCACTGGCGGGCCGAGACGGTGTTCGTGACCAGGATCAGCGTGGTCGCCTTGGCCATCGCCATGGCCCCGGCGCCGACCAGCGTCTTGCCGGCGCCGCAGGGCAGCACCACGACACCGGAGCCGCCGTGCCAGAAGCCCTCGACGGCCTGCTGCTGGTACGGGCGCAGGGCCCAGCCGTCCTCGTCCAGCTCGATCGGGTGCGCCTCGCCGTCCACGTACCCGGCGAGGTCCTCGGCGGGCCAGCCCAGCTTGAGCAGCGTCTGCTTGATCTGCCCGCGCTCGGAGGGGTGCACGGCCACGGTGTCGGCGTCGAGCCGGGCCCCGACGAGCGGGGCGACCTTCTTGGACCGCAGGATCTCCTCCAGCACGGGCCGGTCGGTACTGGTCAGGACCAGCCCGTGCACGGGGTGCTTGGAGAGGGTCAGGCGGCCGTAGCGCGCCATGGTCTCGGCGACGTCGACGAGCAGGGCGTGCGGGACGGGGTAGCGGGAGAACTCGACGAGCGCGTCGACGACCTGCTCGGCGTCGTGCCCGGCGGCCCGGGCGTTCCACAGGCCGAGCGGGGTGATCCGGTAGGTGTGGATGTGCTCGGGAGCCCGCTCCAGCTCGGCGAAGGGAGCGATGGCCCGGCGCGCGGCGCCGGCCAGCTCGTGGTCGACCTCGAGGAGGAGTGTCTTGTCGCTCTGGACGATCAGTGGACCATTCACGCGCAGCGCCCCGTTTCATTCAGGCCAAACCTCCAGTGTGCCGTACGGCGCGGAGGCTGGGAACACGGCGCTTCGGCGGGGCGACCGGCGGGGCGACCGGCGGCGACCGGCGGGGCGCCGGATCGGGCAGGTGTTCTGCGGCCGAACGGGTAGACGGCAGCGGTCGATGGGGCGGACGCCGATGTTGCGGCGGGGCCGGCGCGGCGGGCGTCGTACGGTGGCCGTCGCTGCCAGGCGATCTCGGAACGGACCCTCATGACGCAGACAAGCTGGGACCGCACGCTCTTCAGCACCTCCACGGCTCCCGCCACCACCCTCACCCACGACACCGGCCTGCTCCTGCTCCGGCTCGTCGTCGGCCTCAGCATGGCCGGCCACGGCGTGATGAAGCTCTTCGGCTGGTACGGCGGCCCGGGCCTCACCGCGACCGGCAAGGGCTTCACGAGGGCGGGCTATCCCGCCGGGGACGCGATGGCCGTCATCGCCGGCCTCTCCGAAACCCTGGGCGGCCTCGGTCTCGCCCTCGGTCTGCTCACCCCGCTCGCCGGAGCGGCCCTGACCGGCATCTTCATCAACATCCTCGACCTCCGGGGCCTCGGCGCCTACTTCCCGCCCAAGGGCGTGGAACTCGAAGTGGTGCTGTTCGCCGCGGTCGTGGCCCTCACCCTCACCGGGCCGGGCCGCTTCGCCGTCGACCACTACCTCCCGGTGCTGCGCGAGTCCCGGCCCCGCTACTCCCTGCTCGCCCTGCTGCTGGGCGTCGTCGCGGGATGCGTCGTCCTGCTCCTCCGGGACTGATTCCTCCGCCCTTCCGCCTCCTCCACGACCGGCCGGACACCCCCTACGCGCCCAGGTGCTCCAGCGGCCCCGAGGGGTACGGGGTCTCCGCGGGCAGCAGGGCCCGCGCGGCCGCCTCGTCCCCGGACCGGAGCAGGCCGTGGACCTCCCGGGCCAGCGGGGTCACGTCGCGGATGGAGACCGTCCACGCGTCGGCGTACGCGCGACAGGACGGCCCGGACAGGCCGAGCTGGAGCGAGCGGTACGGGAGCGGGCCGAGCCGTACGTCCCGCTCCGGGTCCCACTGGACCCGGGCCGAGGACTCCCGCAGGGCCCGCCGCCAGGCCGTGCGGTCGGCGTGGACTCCGCGGGAGTAGTGGGACAGGCAGGCGCCGGCCAGTGCCCGGTCGAAGCCGTCGCGGGTGATCTCGACGGCGAGGACCGTCTCCTGGCCGGCCTTGGTGGCCCAGCCGCAGCGGTACATCATCCACAGGAACGACGGCTTGACCCACGTCATCCGCTCCCGCTTCCAGGCGGGCGGGAAGCGGCCGTCGCGGGCCGCGGGCAGGCCGAGCGAGGGGGCGTACGCCTGGTAGACGGTGACCGTGGTGGCGGTGTGGGCCGCGCGGATCTGGCGCGGGGGTACGTCGTGCATGCCCCCACCCTGCGGTGCGCCTCCCGGCGGGACCACCGGTTTTCCCCGCCCGGGCCGGGGTCAGAGGTGGTCCTCCTCCAGTTCCGCCACGCCCGTGATCCGGTGGAGCGCGTACGTGCGGACCTCGTCCGCCGTGTGGTCGTAGCCCGTCACGAAGCCGCCCTCCACCCGGACCGGGGCGAGGACCCGCTGGCTCGCCGCGCCGTCGGCGTTCACGTAGCCGATCCACACCGCCGAGCCCGTCATCGCCGCCGCCTGGACCGTCGCGAGGGTCTCCGCCGCGCTCGTGCGCGGCAGTCCGCCCGGCACCCCCGCCGAGGGCGCCGGTTCCCTGCGGACCGCCGTCGCCGCCAGGTCGCCCGCGCGGATGGCCCGTACGGCCGCCCCCAGCAGCGTCGCGTCCGGCACCGGCGGCCCCTCCGGCACCGGTACGGGCGCCGCGCGCCCCGGGCTGCGGTGGGCGTCGGCCCGGCCCACCAGGACGTCTCCCGTAGGGGACTCCGCGGCCGGCGCGTATCCCATCGCCCGCAACCCGTCGAGCAGGGCGCCCGGTTCGCAGTGCGCGGCCAGCACGGTCGGCGCGAGGCGGCGCAGGCCCAGCCCGGCCGAGCGCTTGTCGGCGAGGATCTCGCCCAGCATCGCGTCGTCGTCGCACCGCACGTACGAGGAGGCCGCCCCGACCCGCAGGTGCCCGTGCCGCCGGGCCACGTCGTCGATCAGGTACGCGAGCGGCTGCGGGACGGGGGTGCGGCTGTGCTCCTTGAGGAAGGCGTGCAGGTCGACGGCGGTGTGCCCGGCGTCCAGGGCGCGCCGCACCGAGCCCGGCGTGAACCGGTACACCGTCGCCCCGCCCTTGGACTCCACGTCCGCGAGGACCGCCAGGGTGTCGCCGAGCGGCCGCCGCAGCGGGCCGGGGGCCACCGCCGTCAGGTCGGCCTGGAGCAGGACGTGGTCCACCGGCTCGGGCAGCAGCGGGGCCATCAGCGGCGCCGGGTCGCGGTGTTCCAGCAGGGCGCGGCCCGGCCCGGACAGCGCGCCCCGGCCGGTGACGCCCAGGGTTTCGGCCTCGTCCAGCGCCCAGCGGGCGAGGCGGGCCCGCAGGTCGCTCGTCCCGCGTACGGGGCGCTCCCACGCGAGCCGGGCCAGCAGGGCGTCCGGGGCGCCGGCACCGCCCTCGGGGAGCCCGGCGAGGAGTTCCAGGACGCGGCGGCGCACCTCGGGGGCGGCGGAGCGGTCGAGTTCGGGGCCGAGCGCCGACAGGGTGCGGCCCTTGGCGTCCTGTTCGCCGACGAGCCCGGCGGTGCGGGTGGCGGGCAGCCAGGCCGCCGCGAGGGCCGACCACCGTTCGGCGGGCGCCAGTTCGCACCAGGTGTCGAAGGCGGGGGTGGGGGCGTAGCGTTCGTCCGCCTCGCCGTCGCCGGCCAGCAGCCCGGCCGCGTACGCCAGCTCGGCCCAGAACGCCGCGGCGGCCTCGGTGGCGTCCAGGGTGGCCGCGGCCCGCTTGAGGTCCCGTACGGACAGCCCGCCGGCCCGCAGCACCGCCGGACCGGCGTACTCCCAGGACTTCACCAGCTCCTCGACGGTCGACAGCGCGGCCATCGCCTGCCCGGCGGCGTTCGCGTCCACAAGCTGTGGACGGTGCTCGCGGTGTACGGGCACCGGCGGCGCGAGCGGCGCGGTGTCCCGGTGCGCGAGCCCGCCGCGCAGGTGCAGCGCCACCTCGCGCGGCAGGACGACGGTCCGCGCCGAGGCGGGCAGCAGCAGCCCCCGGTCGCGCAGCCAGCGCACCGGAGCGGTCGGGTTCGGGGTCACCTCCCCGTACGGCGGGCCCCACACGAGCCGCCCCAGCACCTGGTGGGCCTCGGCCGGAGCCTCGTCGAGCAGGGCGGACATCCGCTCCGGGTCGGTGAACAGCCCGGTCAGCGCGGAGACCGCGGACACCGGGTCGTGGGTGGCGGGCAGCCCGGCGGCCGACACGATCTCCTGCACGCGGGTCGGCGACATCCCGGCCGTGGCCTCCGCGACGGTCGGCCCGAGGCCGGTCGGGGAGGGCCGCTGCGCCGAGGGAGCCAGCAGCTCGCGGGCGGTGCGCACCAGCCGCACCCGCTCCTCGTCGCCCCACACCAGGGCCTGTTCGCGCAGGGTGGCCAGGGCCCGGGGGAGCGCGGCGCGGGCCCCGTTGTCCTCGCCGGTGGTGCCCCTCTCGCCGGTGAGCAGCGACTCCAGCACCGGGTACGGGCACGGGTCCGGGGCCACGGCCAGCGCCTCGGCCGTCTGGAGTGCGAAGCGGTCGAGGCGCTCCAGCGCCCGTACCACCGAGGCCCGGGTGCCGGCGCGGGTGGCCAGCTGGGTCACGTCGCCCGGTACCGGGCTCAGCAGGTCGGGGCGCGCGCGCAGCAGCGCGGCGAGCGCGGTGTCGTCGCGGGAGCGCAGCGCCTCGGCGAGCGAGCGCGGGGCGCCCGCCCCGGCGCTCCCCGCGGAGCCGCCGGGGGCGTCTCCCGCTGCGGTGCTTGCCTCGGGCACAGTCGCCTCCTGGTCGCGTCGGCCGGTCAGTCGGCCGGTCCCCATCCGGCCAACGGTATCCGCTGCGCCCGCGACAGCTCCACGGGCGCACGCGCTACCTTCGGCACAGGTGGTACGGGAGGAGCCGGGGCATGGGGATCGAAAGCGACCATCTGGTCTACGAATATCTGAGCCGGGTCGGGGACTTGGCGCAGCGCAGGCACCTGAACTCCGGCGACCGGATGCGGCTCGTGGCGGGGCTGCGGGACGAGATCGACCGTCGGCGCGCCAAGTTCGACCCGGAGACCCCGGCCGCCGTGCGCCGCATCCTGGAGCGGATCGGGACGCCCGAGGAGGTCCTCGACACCCTCGGCACGCTGTCCGGCACGGCGCCCGGCGGCCGGGCCGTCGCCCCGGCCGCCTTCGACCCGGGTCCGGCGGTGCCCGCCCAGCGGGGCCCGGGCCGGCTGCGCCGCAAGGCGGTGCCGCCGCGCCCGGAGGCGGAGCCGGAGAACGTGCCGCCGCACCTGGCCGGGCTCGACGAACTCGGGCCCTCCGACGGGGTGGAGCCCGACTGGTGGCGCGTCGCGCCCGGTTCCTACGGGGCGGGCCCGCAGGTGGACGGCTTCGCGGGCGGCATCGAGATCCCGGACCTGTTCAAGGAGGGGCCGCAGGACGAGGACGAGGCCGGGGCCGGGGAGGCGGCCGGGGGCGGGGCCGCCGGCGGGCCGGGCAAGCCGTCCGGCCCGCCGGAGGCGCGCGCCCGGGCCGTCGCCCGGCTGCTGCGCGAGCGGCGGCGCGCGAAGCGGGCGGCGAAGGAGGCCGCGCCGGTGGTGGCCGAGACCGCCGCCGTCCCGGCCCGCCCCAAGCCGAACGCCTTCCTGCTGCTGGCCGCGGCCGTCCTCGTCGCCGGGGTGGTCAGCGGCTACTGGCTGCTGCTGGTCGTCGGCTGGCTGCTGCCGTACGCCTCGCGCGTGCTGCGGCCCGGGGAGCACAAGTGGGCCGTCTTCGGGCCGCCCGGGGCGGTGCTGACGGGGGCGGGGGTGTGGCTGTGGGGCCGGATGAACGGCAAGTGGGGCGAGACCCTGGCCGAGGACCAGCTGAGCGAGGTCCTGCACGGGATGGGGCCGTGGCTGCTCCGGGCGGCGGGCGTGGCCTCCGCGCTGTACCTGGTGTGGCGGGCCCGCAGACGCTGACGCCGGGCCGGGGGGCCGGTGCGCCGCCCCGGGGTGCGGGGGCCGGGGTCCTGGGGCTGGGCGCCCGCCGGGGGCTCGGCACAATGGCCGGTATGAACCTCACCGTCGGCTTCGACCTCGACATGACCCTGATCGATTCGCGTCCCGGCATCAAGGCCGCCTACCGGGCCCTGTCGGCCGAAACGGGCACGTTCATCGACGCCGACGCGGCCCTCACCCGGCTCGGGCCGCCCCTGGAGGAGGAGCTCGCGCACTGGTTCCCGGCGGACGAGATCCCGGCCGTGGCCGACCGCTACCGGGAGATCTATCCCACACACGCCATCGGACCGACGCCGGCCATGCCGGGCGCCCGCGAGGCGGTCGACGCGGTCCGGGCGCTCGGCGGGCGGGCGATCGTCGTCACCGCCAAGCACGAGCCGAGCGCCCGGCTGCACCTGAAGCACCTGGGAATCGAGCCGGACGCGGTCATCGGCTGGCTGTGGGCGGAGGCCAAGGCGGGCGCGCTGCGCGAGTACGGGGCGCAGGTGTACGTCGGCGACCACGTCGGTGACGTACGCGGAGCCCGGACCGCCGGAGCGCTGTCGGTGGCCGTGCCGACCGGCCCGTGCCCGGAGGCCGAACTGCGGGAGGCGGGCGCGGACGTGGTGCTCCCCGACCTCACCGCGCTGCCGCGGTGGCTCACGGCATACGTCGCCGGCCGCCCGGCGTAGGCCAGGCGGCCCGCCCCTCCTCCGCCCGGCTCAGGCTTGCGAGGCCCGCGCCGCCCTCCGCTGGGCCGCGGCCGAGCGGAACACGCCCGCCGCGGAGATCGCGAAGCCGACGCCCATCAGCATGCACACGGCCCACGCGTACGGGGGGAACGGGTCGACGTCCAGGAACAGCGGGGCCATCGTGGCCAGAGTGGCCACGGCACCGGCGATGAACACGATGCCGCCGGCCTTGACGAGTCCGTCGCCGGGCCGCGCTTCGTCGCAATGAGGAGTAACAGTCACCTCACCAGGGTAGTTCCCTGGCCGAAGCAGCCGACGGCGAAGGTCCGGGTATCGACTTGTCACCCGGACCCCGGCCATTAGCCTTGAGGTGGCGGGTCATCCATGGCCCGCCGCGCTGTTGCCCGGAGCCGTCACACGGCATACCGGACCCCGACGAGCACAAGGACAGAGGACGGACGTGCCTACCGGCAAGGTCAAGTGGTTCAACAGTGAGAAGGGCTTCGGCTTTCTCTCCCGCGACGACGGCGGCGACGTCTTCGTCCACTCGTCGGTGCTCCCCGCCGGGGTCGACGCGCTCAAGCCCGGCCAGCGCGTCGAGTTCGGAGTGGTCGCCGGCCAGCGCGGTGACCAGGCGCTTTCGGTGACGGTGCTGGACCCGGCACCGTCGGTCGCGGCCGCCCAGCGGCGGGGGCCCGACGAGCTCGCCTCCATCGTGCAGGACCTCACGACCCTTCTGGAGAACATCACTCCGATGCTGGAGCGGGGCCGTTACCCCGACAGGGCCCACGGCACGAAGATCGCCGGACTGCTGCGCGCGGTGGCCGACCAGCTCGACGTCTGAGCGCCCGCGCACGACGGTGCCCCGCCCTCGCGAGAGCGGCGGGGCACCGTCGTGTCCGGGCGGTGCGAACGGCCGCGACGGCTAGGGGAAGTCCAGCGCGCCGGACGGGATGGCCGGTACCAGCCCCTCGGCGGCCGCCCGGGTCAGCAGTCCGCGCACCGCCGCGTAGCCCGCGTCGCCGAGGTCCGCGGTGAACTCGTTGACGTACAGCCCGATGTGCTGGTCGGCGACGTCCGGGGCGAGTTCCTGGGCGTGCGCGCGGACGTACGGCCGGGAAGCCTCCGGGTCGTCCCAGGCCATCCGGACCGACGTACGGGCCGACTCGGCGAGCGCGCGCAGCCGCTCCGCGCCCAGCGACCGCTTCGCGATGATCGCGCCGAGCGGGATCGGCAGCCCGGTCGTCGACTCCCAGTGCTCACCCATGTCGGCCAGGCGGTGCAGCCCGTAGTCCCGGTAGGTGAACCGGGCCTCGTGGATGACCAGTCCGGCGTCCACCCGGCCGTCGCGCACCGCCGGCATGATCTCGTGGAACGGCAGCACGACCACCTCGCCGACCCCGTCCGGCAGGACGTCGGCCGCCCACAGCCGGAACAGCAGGTAGGCGGTGGAGCGTTCGCCCGGCACGGCCACCGTCTTGCCGGCCAGGTCCGCGCCCGGCTCGCGGGTGAGGACCAGCGGGCCGCAGCCGCGGCCCAGCGCCCCGCCGCAGGGCAGCAGCGCGTACTCCTCCAGCACCCACGGCAGGACCGCGTACGACACCTTCAGCACGTCCAGCTCGCCGCGCTCGGCCATGCCGTTGGTGACGTCGATGTCGGCGAAGGTGACGTCGAGGCCGGGCGCGCCCGGCACCCGGCCGTGCGCCCACGCGTCGAAGACGAAGGTGTCGTTCGGGCACGGCGAATACGCGATCCGCAGCGGGCCGTCACCGGTGCTCATGGCGTTCTCCCCAATGGACGAGTACGGGTCCCAGCGCGCGGAACCCGTCCGCGAGGGCGGCGAGGGCCTCCCCGATCCGCCAGGCGTCGCGGTCGCGCGGGCCCACCGCGTTGGACACGGCACGGATCTCCAGCACGGGCAGCCCGTGCGCGGCGGCGGCCTCCGCCACCCCGAAGCCCTCCATGGCCTCGGCTCCGGCCTGCGGGTGCCGTACGGCGAGCTCGGCGGCGCGGGCGGCGCTGCCGGTGACGGTGGAGACGGTCAGGACGGGCGCGAGCAGCGCCCCGGTGGCCTCGGCGGCCAGCGCGGCCAGCTCGGCGGGCGGCAGGTGCACGGCCCGCCCGAAGCCGAGGGCGGCCACGTCCACGAACCCCTCGGGGGTCTCCGCCCCCAGGTCGGCGGCGACGATCGCGTCGGCGACCACGAGGGAGCCGGGCGGGGCGGCGGGCGCGAACCCGCCGCCGATGCCGGCGGAGATGACGAGGCCGTAGCCGGTGAGGGTCAGGGCGGTGGCGGTGGCGGCGGCGGCCGCCGCCGGTCCGACGCCCCCGACGAGCACGTCGAGGGCGATGCCCGGGAGGTCCCGCCGGGTGAGGGGGTAACCGCCGGGAAGGGTGCGGGGCTCGGGGCCGGGCGTGTCCGGATGAGGGGTCAGACCGGCCACGACGGAGTCCGCCTCCGCCGCCACCGCGGTCACGACGAGCGCGCGCACCCCGGCCGCCCGGCTACTTCAGCTTCAGGTTGAACGACCAGACGGCCAGCGGCTTGCCGTCCCTGCCGACCTGGACGAAGGCCAGCTTCTTCGACGTGGGGGCCTCGCCCTGGCCGCCGGTCGCGAACACGTCGGCGCCCGGGAAGCTGCGGTAGGTGTTCGAGGAGGGCTCGGTGATCGGCTGCCCGTCCAGGACCGCCTGCCACTGCTTGCCGTCCTCGACGACATCGGGCTCGACGCCCAGGCGCAGGGTGTCGCCGCGGGCGTACGAGACGGCCTTGGCGTCCTTCAGGTTGGTGAGGCACTCCTGGACCTTCTCCATGGAGAGCTCCTTGCCGTCGTGGCAGGCGGCTTCGGCGGACACCGTGGTGGTGCCGACCGTCACGGTCGCCAGCGGTGTCGGCTTGTCGCAGGCGGAGAGGAGGAGGAGGCCGGCGGAAACGGCTCCGAGGGCCGCGACGCTGCGGCGGGCCCTACCCGAGAAAAGCGGTGCGGTCATGAGCCGAAGGCTATCGGGCCGGTGGGCCGAGCCGCCGCACGGGGTCCCGCCGGTGGTCCGCGGCGCGGCGCGGGTCCCGCTCCGCCGGGGCGGCGCGGCCCCCGCCGGGCGGCGGTCCCCCGTCACGCCACCCTCGGGCGGGAGGAGGAGCCGTGCTGGTGGTGCCGGGGTGCGGAGCGCAGGCCCCGCAGGGCCATCGCCGTGCCCAGCGCCACCACCACCGCCGCGACGGCCATGCCCAGCGCGCCGTTCAGCGGCAGCGCGATGCCGATCGCACCGCCCAGCACCCACGCCACCTGGAGCAGCGTCTCCGAACGGGCGAACGCGGAGGTGCGGACGGCCTCGGGCACGTCCCGCTGGATCATCGCGTCCAGGGAGAGCTTCGCCAGCGCCTGGCAGAAGCCCGCCGTGGCCCCGAGGACCGCCACGAACAGCCCGCTGAAGAAGACCGTCGCCAGCACCGCCACCGCGAGCGTCAGGCACAGCACGGCCGCGATGATCGCCTCGGGGGCGCGGGCCCGCAGCCACGCGCCCACCGCCGTACCGCACGCGTTGCCCAGGCCCGCCGACACGCCCACGATCCCCAGCGACACCGCGGCGCTCTGCCCCGCGAGCGGGTGCTCGCGCAGCAGGAACGCCAGGAAGAAGATCAGGAACCCGGACAGCCCGCGCATCGACGCGTTGGCGAGGAGCCCGCACAGCACCGACGGACCCACCGTGCGCAGCCCCGGCCTGGGGGAGTGCGCCTCGTGCGTGGACAGCCGGGCCCGGCGCTCGCCCTTCGCCTCGTCCACCTTGTGCGGCAGCGTGAACGCGGCGAAGGTCCCCCAGATGAAGATGGCGCAGGCCCCGTACAGCGGCCACGGCGGGCCGATCGCGTGCAGTCCCGCCGCGACCGGCGCGGCGGCGCCCGTGGCCAGCAGACCGGCCAGCGTGACCCGGGAGTTCGCCTTGACCAGGGAGAAGTTCGGCGGCAGGAGGCGCGGCACCACGGCGCTGCGCACCACGCCGTACGCCTTGGACGCCACCAGGACGCCGAGCGCCGCCGGATACAGCTCCAGCCCGCCCGTGGCCACCGCGCCCGACATCATCACGGCCAGCAGGGCCCGGGCGAGCATCGCGGCCGCCATCGCGGCCCGCCGCCCGTGCGGCAGCCGGTCCAGGAGCGGGCCGATCACCGGGGCCAGCAGGGTGAAGGGGGCCATCGTGATCGCCAGGTACAGCGCGACCCGGCCGCGGGCCTCGTCCGTGGGTACGGAGAAGAACACCGTCGAGGCCAGCGCCACCGTGATCATCACGTCGCCGGCGCCGTTGATCGCGTGCAGTTCGATCAGTTTGCCGAGGCCCGACTCGCCCGCCCCGTGCGCGTGGGTGGCCCGCCGGATGCCGCGCGCCGTCCCCGTGAAGGGCCGGTGCAGGGCACGCCCCAGAGCCCGGCCGGCCCTCTTGGCCGGTCCCGAGCCGTCATCGGACGACCGTACGGGTGCCACCCGGCCCATACTGCCCCACTTGGCCCCCCCGGATGCCTCCCGGCGCGTCGCGGGGTGCCGCCGGGCGGTGGCTTGTCCGCGAATCGGACCTTGCATGTGGGCCCAAGGCGCCGGAGGAGGTAGCGTGCGTAGCGCGCCACCGGCGGTTGCTCTTGGCCGCGCGCCTCTTCGCGATCCCGCAGAATGGATCGCAGTTAGGTGCGCCCGAGGCCGATCGGGTGCGGACGTCGACGCGGCCCTCTGGTCCGCTCCGCCCGCGCCACGTACGGACAGACCGACGGGTCGTTGTGGACGACAGTACGGACGGCGCACTCGTGAGACGGCGTAGGAGAGAACGAGACCAGTGAGTGCTGCGACGACGCGAAGCCGTACCCCGCGTACCCCCGACCGCCTGTGCGTCGAGGCGGTAGAACTCGCCCGGTCGGCGGCCGAGGAGGCCGCCTTCCCCGGCGTGGTGGGCGCGCATGTGACCGCGGTGGCGGAGGGCGACCGGGTCGTCACCCACTTCTTCGAGTGCAAGGAACCGGGCTACCGGGGCTGGCGCTGGGCCGTGACCGTGACCCGCGCCTCCCGCGCGAAGAACGTCACGCTCGACGAGACGGTGCTGCTTCCCGGCGACGACGCGCTGCTCGCCCCCGAATGGGTGCCGTGGAGCGAGCGGCTGCGCCCCGGTGACATGGGCCCCGGCGACCTGCTGCCCACCGACGCCGAGGACCTGCGGCTGGAGCCCGGCTGGTCGGGCGAGGACGCCCCGCCGCCGAACTCGGTGGTCTCCGCCGAGATGGCCGAACTGGTCGAGGCGGAGGACGCGGACGTCACCGACCGCGCCGTGGTCCCGGTGCGCGGGTCCATCACCTCCGTCGCCGAGGAACTCGGCATGCGGCGCGCCCGGGTCCTGTCGCGGTACGGGCTGCACAGCGCGGCCGACCGCTGGGACGAGTCCTTCGGAGCGAAGACCCCGATGGCGCAGGCGGCGCCCGCGTCGTGCGTGTCGTGCGGGTTCCTCGTCGCGATCGGCGGCTCCCTCGGGCAGGCCTTCGGCGTCTGCGCGAACGAGTTCGGTCCGGCGGACGGCCGCCTGGTGTCCCTCTCGTACGGGTGCGGGGGCCATTCGGAGGCCGCCGTCATGCCGAAGCCGCTGCGGCCCGCGCCGCACGTGCTGGACTCCGTGGCCTCGGACGAGTTCCCGCTGCGGCCCGCCTCCGGCACCGGCTCGGTGCCGGTCGCGGACCTCCCGGCCGCGGACCTCGGCCACTCGTAACCGCTCCGGCGCGGTTCCGGCGCGGTTCCGGGGCCGCCCCCGGGGCCGGGCTACTTCGGGGCGCGGCGGCCCAGCAGCCGCTTCGCCGCGAGGACGAGGACGGTTCCCGCCCCCAGGACCAGGGCGCCCTTCGTGAAGTCGCCCTCCCCGGCCGTCGGCTGACCGCCCGCGGCCGTGGCGCCCGGCTCCGGGGACGCCTCTCCCGGGGTTCCCTCCGACGTCTTCCCCGGCGCCGGCCGCGGATCCCGCGCCACCGGTACGGCCACCACCCGGCTGTCCGCGCCCTCGGAGCCGAACATCAGCGTCCGGCCGTCCGCGGTGTACGTCACCGATTCGGCCTGCCCCTGCCAGGGCGCGTCCACCCGTTCGCCCTCGCCCTGCGGACGGCCGTCCTTCCACCCGTACGTCCGGGCCGTGAAGTACCCGCGCAGCGTCAGCCGGGTGCCGTCCGGTGAGAACGCCCCGTCCGTGACCCACGGGGCGTCGGCGATCCGCCGGAACACGTTCCGGCCGTCGCCGGGCACGAGCCGCTCCGGGCCCTCGTACAGGCCGCCCCTCTGCTCGTCCTTGCTCGCGATGTACACCCGGCCCGTCACCGGATGGACCATCAGGGACTCGGCGTTGCGCGGCCCGTCGGCGTAAGTGACCGTGAACTGCTCGGCCTTGACGGTGGCGTCGCGCAGTTCCTTCGGCTCCGGGAACCGGTAGATCCACACGTGGTCCCAGGTTCCGCCCAGGTTGTCCCCGATGTCCCCGACGTACAGCTGCCCGTCCGGCCCCAGCGAGATCGCCTCGACGTCGCGCGGCTTGCCGATGCCCGTCAGAGCCAGCCGGGCCACCGTACGGCCGGTCGCCGAGTCCACGGCGTACACGTACGGGCCGTCGTCGCTGTCGTTGTGCGTCCAGTACACGCCCGGGTGCGCCCGGCTGGCCGCGAGCCCGCTCGACTCCTTGATCCGCGGGTCGGAGAGGGTGAACCCGGCCGCCCCGGGCGACTCCGCGGCGGCGGCGGCTCCCGGCAGGAGGACGAGGCAGCCGGCCAGGGCGGCGGTGAGGGCGGCGGTCGACGGCAGCAGGCGCATGCCCCAAGCCTGCCAGCCCGGACGGCGTGTCCGGCATCACAGGGGCGCCCGGCGGGTGATCCGCGATGATGACCGGATGCGTTTCATGTTCGTCGGCGACTCCATGACCATCGGACGCGCCGGCGACTACACCTGGCGCTACCGGATGTGGCAGCACCTCGGCGCCGCCTTCGGCGGGCCCTTCGAGATCGTCGGCCCGCGCACCACGCTGTACGACGACGGCGCCGCCGCCGGGGCGCCCGCCGCCGATCGACCCGCGGCCGGTCCGCCCGCCCGCCAGGGGTACGCCGG
Organism: Streptomyces sp. NPDC002044; assembly: GCF_040296725.1. Taxonomy (NCBI): domain Bacteria; kingdom Bacillati; phylum Actinomycetota; class Actinomycetes; order Kitasatosporales; family Streptomycetaceae; genus Streptomyces; species Streptomyces sp. NPDC002044. Next base: position 41,107 of record NZ_JBEOXU010000013.1, on the reverse strand, counting down.
CCCGGACTTCCCCCGGGAGGCTCGCCGCCACCTGGCCGGCTGGGGCGAGGGCTGGCAGCACATGGCCCCCCTGATCGGCCCCGCCGCCGGGGCCGCCGGGGCGGACGTCCTGCTCGTCTCCCTCGGCCTGATCGACCTCGGCTTCTACACCCGCGCGGACCAGACCGCCGAGAACGTCCGCCGGTTCGTCGCCGCGGCCCGCGAGGCCCGTCCGGCCGTGCGGATGGTGCTGCTGCCGGTCATACCCAACGTCCGCGCCCGGCACGACGCGCCGTTCGCCGCCGAGGTGGCCCGCTTCAACGAGCTGCTGGCGAAGGCCGTGGCCGACCTGACCACCGACGCCTCGCCGATCCTGCTGGCCGCGCGCCCGGCCTCGTACGAGATCGACCACGACACCTACGACGGCACGCACCCCAACGCCTCCGGGGAGCACCGCATCGCCGGCGAGTTCGCTGCCGTCCTGCACCAGGGCTGGGGCCTCGGCGGCCCCTACCGCCCGGCCGCGCGGCCGTAACGGGCCCGTTCCGGGGCCGACTTGACCGGAGCCCGCGCGGCCGCCGCCCCGGGGCGAGAGGGCGGCGGCCGCGGTACGCCGTAGGGGCCCGCCTACCAGGCGAACGCCTCCGGGGAGGCACCCGGGCCGGGGAAGATCTCGTCCAGGGCCGTCAGCAGCTCCTCGCTCAGCTCCAGTTCGAGCGCGCGCAGGGCACTCTCCAGCTGTTCGGCCGTGCGGGGGCCGACGATCGGGCCGGTGACCCCGGGGCGCGTCAGCAGCCAGGCCAGCGCCGTCTCGCCGGGCTCCAGGCCGTGCTTGTCGAGCAGGTCCTCGTACGCCTGCACCTGCGCCCGTACGGACGTGTTCGCCAGCGCGTCGGCGGAGCGCCCGGAGGCGCGGCGGCCGCCCTGGACCTCCTTCTTGATCACGCCGCCGAGCAGGCCGCCGTGCAGCGGGGACCACGGGATGACCCCGAGCCCGTACTCCTGGGCGGCGGGGATGACCTCCATCTCGGCCCGGCGCTCGGCGAGGTTGTAGAGGCACTGCTCGCTGACCAGGCCGACACCGCCGCGGCGGGCGGCGGCTTCGTTCGCCTGGGCGATCTTGTACCCGGGGAAGTTCGACGACCCGGCGTACAGCACCTTCCCCTGCTGGATCAGGACGTCGACCGCCTGCCAGATCTCCTCGAAGGGGGTCCGGCGGTCGATGTGGTGGAACTGGTAGAGGTCGATGTAATCGGTCTGGAGCCGCTTCAGGCTGGCCTCGACGGCCCGCCGGATGTTCAGCGCCGACAGCCGGTCGTGGTTGGGCCAGGGGTCTCCCTCGCCGGCCATGTTCCCGTACACCTTCGTGGCCAGGACCGTCTTGTCCCGGCGGCCGCCGCCCTGGGCGAACCAGGTGCCGAGGATCTCCTCGGTACGGCCCTTGTTGTCACCCCACCCGTAGACGTTGGCGGTGTCCACGAAGTTCAGGCCCGTGTCGAGCGCGGCGTCGAGGATGCCGTGGCTGGTGGGTTCGTCTGTCTGGGGGCCGAAGTTCATCGTGCCGAGAACGAGTCGGCTGACCTTGAGTCCCGTGCGTCCGAGCTGCGTGTACTTCATGGGGCACAAGCCAACTGCCTGGAGTCCACTCCAGGCAAGAGCACCTCGCGAACCCGGGGCTCCCGCGGTGCGGGCAGGGCGGGGCCCGGCAGGGACGCGGGAGGGACTCGGGGGGCGCGGGCGGGCTACTGGCCGACGGCCGCCGCCACGGCCACGACGAGGAACATCAGCACGAGCACACCCGCCATGACGCGGTTTCTGGTCTTGGGATCCACCCGTCGAGACTAACCCGGCCCGCCGCAGGACCCCGCACGGCCCTCGGCGCCCGTGGACCAGCCGGGTCAGCCGCCGGTCAGCGGCCAGGCCCCGACGGTCTCGTAGCGGGGCTGCTCGCCCGGCACCCCGTCGACGGGGAGGTTGCTGCGGACCAGGCTGAGGGTGTCGGCCGTCCAGGGGGCGCCCTCGAAGCCGGCGAGGGCGTCGAGGTAGGGGCCCAGGGGGGTGGCGGAGTGGCGGCCGCGGGCCAGGGTGAGGTGCGGGGTGTAGCGGTGGTGCTGCTCCATCGGTACGCCGGCCCGCCGGGCGGCCGCGTCGGCCCGTTCGGCGAGCATCCGCAGCCCGTCCAGCCCTCCGGCGGCCCCGGCCCACAGGGCATGGTCGCCGAAGTGCCCGGAGCCGTGCAGCCGCAGGCCGAAGGGGGCGGTGCGGTGGGCGGCGCGCGCCAGCCGGGCGTGCAGGTCCGGGAGCACGTCGTCCCGTACCTCGCCCATGAAGGCGAGCGTGAAGTGCCAGCCGGCCTCCGCCGTCCACGTCAGCCGGTCGTCGCGCAGCGGCCGTACGGCCTGCGCCAGCTCGGCGACGGCCGTCGGCGGCGGGAGTACGGCGGCGAACAGTCTCATCCTGCGACCCTACCGGCGCCGCCGCCCGCGCCCCGGGCCCGTCAGGCGGCCGTGACCAGTTCGCGGCGGCGCGGCGAGGGCACGAAGGAGACCCCGTGCCGGTTCACCCGCAGGCGCAGGTTGCCGACGCGGGCCAGCACCACGGCGATGGCCACGGAGGCGACCAGCGAGATCACGCCGCCCGCCGCCATGCCGATCCGGGCGCCGTACGTGTCCGTGATCCAGCCCAGCAGCGGGGCGCCCAGCGGGGTCCCGCCGGTGAAGACCATCATGAACAGGGCCATGACCCGGCCCCGCATCTCGGGGTCGGTGGCCATCTGCACGCTGGAGTTGGCGGTGACGTTGACCGTCAGGCCGAAGACGCCGATCGGCACCAGCAGCGCGGCGAACAGCCAGAAGCCGGGCGCGAACGCCGTCACGGTCAGCAGCGCGGCGAACAGCACGGCGGCGGCCACCAGGAGCCGGAGCCGGGAGTGTCCGCGCCGGGCCGCGAGCAGCGCCCCCGCGAGGGAGCCGGCGGCGATCAGGGTGTTGAAGAGCCCGTAGGTGCCCGCGTCCCCGTGGAAGACCTCGCTGACGAACGCCGACAGCCAGATCGGGAAGTTGAACCCGAACGTGCCGATGAAGCCGACCAGCACGATCGGCCAGACCAGCTCGGGGCGCCCGGCGACGTACCGCAGTCCTTCGCGCAGCTGTCCCTTGGCACGGGGCCGGGGCTCGACCGGGTGCAGCTCGGAGGTCCGCATCAGCAGCAGTCCGGCGATCGGCGCGGCGAAGGACAGCCCGTTCAGCAGGAAGGCCCAGCCGGAGCCGACGGCGGTGATCAGCACACCGGCGATCGCCGGGCCGACCAGCCGCGCGGACTGGAAGTTGGCCGAGTTCAGGCTGACGGCGTTGGCGACCTGGTCCTTGCCGACCATCTCGGGGACGAAGGTCTGGCGGGCCGGGTTGTCGACGACGGTCACGAGGCCGAGCAGGAAGGCCGCGAGGTAGACGTGCCAGACCTGGACCTGTCCCGCGAGGGTGAGTACGGCGAGCGCGACGCCGGTGAGGCCCATGGCGCTCTGGGTGGCGAGCAGCAGCGGGCGCTTCGGCAGCCGGTCGGCGAGGACGCCGCCGTAGAGGCCGAACATCAGCATCGGCAGGAACTGCAGGGCGATGGTCACGCCGACCGCGGAGGCGGAGCCGGTCAGGGACAGGACCAGCCAGTCCTGGGCGATGCGCTGCATCCAGGTGCCCGTGTTGGAGACCACCTGGCCGGTCGCGAAGAGCCGGTAGTTGCGGATCTTCAGCGAGCTGAACATGGAGTTCTTGGCCGCGGGTGCGGAGCCTGCTCCGGGTGCCGCGGAGGCGCCGGATACGGCGGGTTCCGCGGATGCGGCGGTCGCTCCGGCGGTGGTGCCACCGGTGGCGGTCGTCGGGGTGGATATGTGGCCGGGTGCGGAGTCTGCTCCGGTTCCCGTACTCAAAAGCGTTCGCCTCCTGGCGTCGTTCCTACAGGTGGGCGAGCTTCTCCAGGACGGGTGCGGCCTCGCGCAGCTTGGCCCACTCCTCCTCGGTCAGCTCGGCCGCGAGCCCGGCCAGGAAGGCGTTGCGCTTGCGGCGGCTCTCCTCGAGCATCGCCTCGGCTTCCTCGGTCTGGCGGACCACCTTCTGGCGGCGGTCGTCGGGGTGCGGCTCCAGCGTGACCAGTCCCTTCGCCTCCAGGAGCGCGACGATGCGTGTCATCGACGGCGGCTGGACGTGTTCCCGCCGCGCCAGCTCGCCGGGGGTGGCCTGGCCGCACCGGGCGAGGGTGCCGAGTACCGACATCTCGGTCGGACTCAGCGACTCGTCGACGCGCTGGTGCTTCAGGCGCCGGCCCAGGCGCATGACGGCGGAGCGGAGATCGTTCACGGCGGCAGCGTCGTCGCCATGGGAAAGGTCATGCATGTCTTTAGAGTAACTCATTACTCTCGCTAAGGAACACCGGTTGTTTTTCGTCACTCGTACGGGTGAGTCGGCGGCGGAAAGCGGCACGCGTCCACGCCCTGTGCCCCGACTCTTTCGGCATGGGGACACATGTGCTGAGCATGCGCATAGACGGGGAGCTCCTCGACAGGCTCCGGACTCATGCCGCCAAACGCGGAATGAGCGTCCAGGACTATGTGGTCCGGACGCTCATTCGCGACGACTTCGACGAGCGCTTCAAGGCGGCCGTCGACGAGACGGAGAAGTTCTACGGGCTCACCTGATCAGGTGGGACGGGACGGAACCGGCGCGGGCCGGTCACGTGAGGCCGAGGGCCGGCATCGCGTAGTAGAAGACGAACACCACGGCCACGACGTACATGGCCACCGGGACACCGCGGCCCCGGCCGGTCGCCAGCCGCAGGACGCAGAAGCTCACGAAGCCGATGCCGATGCCGTTGGTGATCGAGTAGGTGAAGGGCATCATCACCATGGCCAGGAAGGCCGGGACGGCGATGGTGAAGTCGCTCCAGTCGATGTCCCTGACCGAGCCCGCCAGGATCAGGAAGCCCACCGCCAGCAGGGCGGGGGTCGCGGCCTGGGACGGGACCATGGTGGCGAGCGGCGTGAGGAACAGCGCCACGGCGAAGAGGCCGCCGGTCACGACGTTCGCGAAGCCCGTACGGGCACCCTCGCCGACGCCGGCGGTGGACTCCACGAAGCAGGTGGTCGCGGAGGACGAGGTCGCGCCGCCCGAGGCGACGGCCAGGCCGTCGACCAGCAGGACCCGGTTGATGCCGGGGAAGTTGCCGTCCTTGTCGATCAGCTTCGCCTCGTCGCCGACGCCGAGGATCGTGCCCATGGCGTCGAAGAAGCAGGACAGCAGGACGGTGAAGACGAACAGGACGCCGGTCAGCATCCCGACCTTCCCGAAGCCGCCGAACAGGCTGACCTGGCCGACGAGCCCGAAGTCGGGCGCGGCCACCGGGTTGCCGGGCCACTCGGGAACGGTCAGGCCCCACGCCTCGGCCGGCAGGTCCGTGATCAGCTGGACGGCCACCGCGGCGACGGTCATGGCCACGATGGAGATCAGGATCGCGCCCGGAACCTTGCGGATGATCAGCGCCAGGGTCAGCAGCGTCCCGACCACGAAGATCAGCACGGGCCAGCCGTGCAGGTGGCCGTCGCTGCCGAGCTGGAGCGGGACCGTGGTGTGCGCGGCGTCCGGGATGCGGGAGACGAAGCCCGAGTCGACCAGTCCGATCAGCATGATGAACAGGCCGATGCCGATGGCGATGCCCTTGCGCAGGCCCAGCGGGACGGCGTTCATGACCCGCTCGCGCAGGCCGGTGGCGACGAGCAGCATCACCACGAAACCGGCCAGGACCACCATGCCCATGGCGTCGGGCCAGCTCATGCGCGGGGCGAGCTGGAGGGCGACCACGGTGTTCACGCCGAGGCCCGCGGCCAGCGCGATCGGGACGTTGCCGATGACACCCATGAGAAGGGTGGAGAAGGCGGCCGTCAGGACGGTGGCGGTGACGAGCTGGCCGCCGTCGAGCTGGTGGCCGTACATGTCCTTCGCGCTGCCCAGGATGATCGGGTTCAGCACGATGATGTACGCCATCGCGAAGAACGTCGCGAGACCGCCCCGGACCTCGCGGGCCACGGTGGAGCCGCGCGCGGAGATCTTGAAGTAGCGGTCGAGTCCGCTCTCCCCCGAGGGGGGCTCCGGGGTGGTGGGCGTGGTGGCGGGGGCCGGGGTGCTCATACGGTCCTCATTGGGTGGTTCATACGAAGAAAATGGGCCACGCCCACACCGTTTCAGTATGAACACATGAACGAAGGAGCGTCCATCTCCGCGCGTAGACCCTGCCGCAACCGGCCTAGACTTGCCGCATGGCGAAATGGACAGCGCGGCACGAGGCGCCCGAGCCCCTTGAGGGTCCGGTCGTCGCCACCGTCACCGGCGGCACGGTCATCTGGTTCGCCCTCTTCCTCGTCCAGCTCCCCTTCTACGGGTGGTTCTCCGACCGCGGCCAGCTGTGGTGGGTGTGGACCTGCGCGGCCGGCGGCGTCCTCGGCCTGATCGGCATCTGGTACGTCCGCGGCCGCGAGGCGGCCCTGAAGCGCCACGCGGAGGCGGCGGCCGAAGCCGAGGCCGCCGCGTCGGCGGGGTCCGACGAAGGCGCCGGGCCGGGCGGGCCGGCCGCCGGGGGCTGAGCGGCGGGCGCTGACCGGCGGGGGCCGACCGCCTGGGGCTGACCGGCCCGGCCGCGGCGGCCGGGGGAGACCAGGGAACGATTCGGGTCATCCCCAGGTCGGATCTTCGGTCCGCTCGGCGGGTGAAGCGTTCGAACGCCCTTTACCGTCGAGAGCATGACGCAGCGGGCGAGGATCGAATCCGATGGACCGGAGCCGGGCGGCCCGGCCGCCGGGACCGCCATCGACGCAGGGGCCGAGCTGGATCCCGTACACCCGATGCGGCTGCCCGCCCCCAGATTCAAGCCGGGGGGACTGAGCACCGCCGAAGTAGCCGAACGGGTCGCGAGCGGCGACGTCAACGACGTCCCCGTGCGTTCCTCGCGCTCCACCACCGAGATCGTCCGCGCCAACGTCTTCACCCGCTTCAACGCGATCATCGGCGTGCTGTGGGTGGTCATGCTGTTCGTCGCGCCCATCCAGGACAGCCTGTTCGGCTTCGTGATCATCGCGAACACCGGCATCGGCATCATCCAGGAACTGCGCGCCAAGAAGACCCTCGACGGTCTCGCCGTCATCGGCGAGACCAAGCCCAGCGTCCGCCGCGACGGCCGGACCGCCGAGATCTCCACCTCCGAGATCGTCCTCGGTGACGTGATCGAGCTCGGCCCCGGCGACAAGGTCGTCGTCGACGGATCCGTCGGCGAGGCCGACGGGCTGGAGATCGACGAGTCCCTGCTCACCGGCGAGGCCGACCCGGTCCTGAAGAAGCCCGGCGACCCCGTCATGTCGGGGTCCTTCGTCGTCGCCGGCGGCGGCGCGTTCACCGCCACCAAGGTCGGCCGCGAGGCGTACGCCGCCCAGCTGGCCGAAGAGGCCTCCCGCTTCACGCTCGTCCACTCCGAGCTGCGCTCCGGCATCTCCACCATCCTCAAGTACGTCACCTGGATGATGATCCCGACCTCGATCGGCCTCATCATCAGCCAGCTGATCGTCAAGGACAACAACCTCAAGGACTCCATCGCCCGGACCGTCGGCGGCATCGTCCCGATGATCCCCGAGGGGCTCGTGCTCCTGACCTCCGTCGCCTTCGCGATCGGTGTCATCCGGCTCGGCCGCAAGCAGTGCCTGGTCCAGGAGCTGCCCGCCATCGAGGGCCTCGCCCGTGTGGACGTCGTCTGCCTCGACAAGACCGGCACCCTCACCGAGGGCGGCATGGACGTCACCGAACTCCGCCCGCTCGGCGGCGCGGACCCGGCGTACGTCAAGAAGGTCCTCGGCGCCCTCGGCGAGTCCGACCCCCGCCCCAACGCCAGCCTCCAGGCCATCATCGACGCCTACCCGGACAGCGCCGAGTGGCGCTGCACCGAGTCCCTGCCGTTCTCCTCCGCCCGCAAGTACAGCGGCGCCAGCTTCAGCGAGGGCGACGGCGAGAACAACACCTGGCTGCTCGGCGCCCCCGACGTGCTCCTCCCGGCGGGCGACGCGGCCCTCGACGAGATCAACGGGCTCAACGAGCAGGGCCTGCGCGTCCTGCTCCTCGCCCGCTCCGGCCGCGAACTCGACGACGCGGCCGTCACCACCGGCGTGCGGCCCACCGCCCTGATCGTCCTGGAGCAGCGGCTGCGCCCCGACGCGGCCGACACGCTGCGCTACTTCGAGGACCAGGGCGTCAAGGCGAAGGTGATCTCCGGCGACAACGCCGTCTCGGTCGGCGCGGTCGCCGGCAAGCTGGGGCTGCCGGGCGCGGAGAACACGGTCGACGCCCGCACGCTCCCCACCGACCGGGAGGAGATGGCGAAGGCCCTCGACGAGAACGCCGTCTTCGGCCGCGTCACCCCGCAGCAGAAGCGGGACATGGTCGCCGCCCTCCAGTCCCGCGGCCACACGGTCGCCATGACGGGCGACGGCGTCAACGACGTGCTCGCGCTCAAGGACGCCGACATCGGCGTCTCGATGGGATCGGGCTCGGAGGCCACCCGCGCGGTCGCGCAGATCGTGCTGCTGAACAACAGCTTCTCGACCCTTCCCTCGGTGGTCGCCGAAGGGCGCCGGGTCATCGGCAACATCACCCGGGTCGCGACCCTCTTCCTCACGAAGACGGTCTACTCGGTGCTGCTGGCCGTCCTCGTGGTCTGTTCGCAGGTCGAGTACCCCTTCCTGCCCCGCCACCTGACCCTGCTGTCCACCCTCACGATCGGCATCCCGGCCTTCTTCCTCGCGCTGGCGCCGAACAAGGAGCGGGCCAGGCCGCACTTCGTGAAACGGGTGATGCGCTACGCCATCCCGGGCGGCGTCATCGCGGGCACGGCCACCTTCGTGACGTACCTGGTCGCCCGCTCGTACTACACCGGCCCGGACGCCCTGAAGGCGGAGACCAGCGCGGCGACGCTGGCCCTGTTCCTGACCTCGATGTGGGTCCTGGCGATCATCGCCCGCCCGTACACGTGGTGGCGGGTCGGGCTGGTCGGCGCGATGGGCCTGGCGTTCCTGATCGTCCTGGTCGTGCCGTGGCTCCAGGAGTTCTTCCAGCTCAAGCTGGTGGGCACCACGATGCCGTGGATCGCGGTCGCCATCGCGGCCGCCGCGGCGACCCTGATCGAGTTCACCTTCCGCTGGGTCGACCGCAGATTCCCCGCCTAGACCCGCAGTCCCGGCCCCTCGTGGGGCCGGGGGCGGGCGGGGTCAGTCGAACCAGCGGTCGCGGGCCAGTTCCGCCGTGCGGGAGGCGTCCTCCAGGAGGGCCGCCACCTCGAAGCGGCGGGGCCACTGGCCGGCCGCCCAGGCCAGGCCCGCCGCCACGCCCTCCAGCGTGGCCGCGTGCACGGTGCCGTCGGGGGTGCGGCGCCAGTCCAGCTCGGTGCCGCCCGCGATCAGCTCCTCGTGCTCCAGGTAGCCCGCGGGGGTGGCCGGGCCGAGCAGGACCCGTACCGACTCCGGTACGTCGTGCTCCTCGCCGGGCGTGCTCACCTCCGCCGGGACCGTCTGCGACAGCCGGCGCACCTGGAGCAGCTCCGCCAGGTCCGCCGCCCGGGCCGGGGCGACCGGCAGCAGCGGCAGGCCCGCCGTCAGCGGCAGCAGGTCCGGGGCGTCGGCGATGACGGCGTCGGCCGCGTCGACCACCCGGACCTCGCCGTCCACCACCGCGCGCAGCTCGTCCGGCAGGGTGACCTGCTCGGGGTCCAGGTCGGCCAGCGCCCCGTACAGGCCGTGCAGTTGCCGGTCGGTGACCTCGCGGTCCGGATCGGCCAGGCGGGCCAGCAGCTCGGCCGCGCCGCCGGGCTCCTCCAGCAGGGCGGGCACGGTCGTGCGTACGCCGAGGGCCCGCAGCACCTGCTCGTCCTCGAACCCGGTGGCGTCCGCCGGGGTGTAGAGCCCCGCGAGCAGCGGGTCGCCGCCCGCCGAGCGCAGGCCCGCGGGACGGCGGCCGTCGAGCACCGGGTGGTCGCGCAGCCACCAGGCGGTGTACGGGCGCACCGACCGCGTGGTGCCGTCCGGGAGCAGGATCCGTACGGGCTGGGTCAGCGCGTCGCGCAGCGGCGGCCGCGCGAGCATCGCGAGGGCCTGCGGCCAGCAGTCGTCGTCGACGAGGTCGAGGTCGCGCACGGCGACCAGCTCGGTCGCCACCGGCGGCACCGGGGTGTCCGGCAGCTGGTCCAGTACGTCCTCGCACCACACGTCCACGGCGTCCAGCAGGCCGGCGTCGTCGGGCTCGGCGAAGTCGCCGTCGCGGGGCTCCAGTTCGTCGGGGTCCAGGACCACGTCGGTGGCGCGCACCAGCTGGAACTCGGCCAGCACTCCGCAGGCGGTCAGCGGGCCCGCGCCCCACCGGTCCACCAGGTCGGCGTCCACGTACGGGACCTCGTCCTCGCGGATCACCGAGGCCAGCGGCGAGCCCGGCAGCAGCAGTTCGCCCGCCGGGGTCGGTTCGCCGTCCTCGTCGGGCAGGGCGAGCGCGCCGAGCCAGGGCTCGTCGCCCGCGGCGAGGTCGGCGTCGCGGACCAGGCCGAGGACCACCTCGGCCAGCTCGTCCGCGTCCAGGGTGTCGGCGTCCTCGTCCCAGATGTCCCCGGCGTCCAGGGAGGCGGCGACGGCCGCCCGCACCTGCGGGGTCGTCAGGACCGCGCGCGGGGTGGCCGGGAGGGCGCCGAGCTTCTCCAGCAGCGGGTGCGCGGCGTCCGGGTGGGCCACCTTCAGGCCGAGGCGGGCCAGGTTGTCGGGGGTGTCCGTGCCGGGCAGCAGGATGTGCCGGGGGCCGATCGCGGTGCGGCCGTCGGCCAGCGGGACGGGCAGCCCGGACAGCCGGTCGGGGTCCACCCCGGCGAGGCTGTCGTAGAGCCGGTGCCACCAGTCGGGGGTGCGCTCGATCCCGGCGATCCGCTCGATGGCGTCGCCCAGCGGGAGCCGGCCCACGCCCAGGGCGCGCAGCTCGGCGCGCCGTTCCAGGCCGGCCGGGAGCAGCGTCGGCAGGACTTCGGCGAGGACGCGTACGGTGTCGGCGCCCGCGCCCTCCACCACTTCGGCCTCGAAGGGGCGCAGGGCGGCCCGCGCCTCGGCCCCGTCGTCCTGCCCCGCCCGGTCCTCGTCGGGGGCGGGCGGGACGGCGGGGGCGAGGAAGGCCGTACGGGGAAGGCGCTGCAGGACGGCGGCGCGCAGGGCGCCGTCGAGCTCGCCCTTGCCGAGCGGGCCGGGCACGAGGTCGACGAGGGCGGTGGTCACCGGCTCCCAGGTGCCGAGGAGTTCGGCGTAGGCGTCGGCCGCGCGCTCCACGAGGAAGTCGGTCAGCGGTCCGGGAGCGGGGTGCCGGCGGGTGGGGTCCAGGGGCAGGGTCGCGATGAGCAGCGCGGGGAGGCCCAGCGGTTCGTCGGTGGGGGTCGGGGCGTGCACGACGGGGGCGGTGGCGGGGCGCACGGGGGCGCCGTCGGCGTCGACGGGTACGGACCAGGACACCGCCCAGGTGGGCCGCAGCCGCTCCTCGACCGGGCGGTCGGCCAGCAGGGCGCGTTCGAGGGGGCCGCCGTGGCGGACGGTGCGCCAGCGGCTGGTGCCGGCGGCGGAGTCCTCGATGACGGTGTACGGGCCCTCGTCGCGGCGGTAGAGGGTGCGGGCGCCGTCGGACGGGGTGTCGATGACGACCTCGCGCAGCCCGGGCAGGGTGAGCAGCAGCGCGTCGTCCACGGAGGCGAGCAGCCGTGCCACGAGGTCCTCGGCGGCCGCGTCGCGCAGTGGGAGCACCACGACGGTGTCGTAGCCGTCGGGCGCGGTGCCCTCGGCGGGCAGCGGCAGCCGCAGCAGCGGGACATGGCCGTCGCGGCGGCGCAGCTCGTCGCCGAGCCCGGGGCTGCCGACGGCGGCCCCCCTGGCCAGCTCGCGGGCCTCGGCCAGCGACCAGCGGACCCCGCCGTGGCGGCCGAGGACGGCCGGCTCGTCGCAGACCGCGAGGACGGCCGCGAAGCCGACGCCGAACCGGCCGACGGTGTCGCCCGACCCGGTGGACTCCCGCTTGGCGGAGGCGCGCAGGGTGCTCAGCGACTCCACGCCGGTGGCGTCCAGTGGGGCGCCGGTGTTGGCGACGGCCAGGACGCCGTACCCGCCCTCGCCGGGGTGCAGGGTGAGCCGCAGCCGGCCGGGGACCGCGGCGCGGGCCGCGGCGTCGGCGGCGTTCTGCGCCAGCTCGATGACGAGCCGGTCGCGGTAGCCGCCGAGCGCCAGGTCCTCCTCGGCGTTGGCGTCCTCCCGGAAGCGGGCGGGGCCCGCGCCCCAGGCGTCGAGCACCCCGCGCCGCAGCCGGGCCGTGCCGAAGGGGTCCACGCCGTTCTGGGCCGCCGTCACTCGCACGTTCACGCCACTGCCTCCAAGCCGTACTGCATTCGGGAATGCCGAGCCCTGAAGGTATCGCGTACGGGGTCAGACCTTGCCCGTGAGGTGGGCGAACACCACCACGTTGGCGTCCCAGTGGCGGTCGGCGGTGAGGTCGCCGCCGCAGGTGATGAGGCGCAGTTCGGCCTTGCCGTGGGTGTCCCCGTAGACCTTGTCGGTGGGGAAGGCGTCCTTCTTGAAGGTGTCGACGGCGTCCACGGCGAAGACGGCGGTGGTGCCGTCGGTGCGGTGGATCTCGATCTTCTGGTCCTTCTTCAGTTCCTTGAGGTGGTAGAAGACGGCCTCGGGGGTCTGCGGGGTGTCCATGTGGCCGACGACGGCGGCCGCGCCCGCTTCTCCGGGGGTGGGTCCCTCCTTGTACCAGGCGGCGTCCTGCGGCTTGGCGAAGTCGGGCTCCCGCATGACGCCTTCGGCGTCCAGGCCGACGGTGTCGAGCGGCGCGTTCACCGACAGATCGGGGATCTTCACCCGGTCCGGGACGGACGGCGGGAGCGGGGCCGCGGAGCTCGCGCCGGCCGGGGCGTGGCCCGCGCCGTCGGCGGCTCCGGCGCTGCCCGCGGAGCAGCCGGCGGCGAGGACGGCGGCGAGGGCCGAGGCCCCCGCCAGGGCGGCCGTACGGCGTGCGCGGCCGGTGCGGCCGCCCTGGCGGAGCGTGGTGGGCTCAGGCATTGCTGGTCTCGGGGAGGAGACCGGCGGGGGCCTGGCCGGTGTTGACGGAGCCCTTGGGGGTCTTGTGCAGGCTCGGGTCCAGCGGCTTGACGTCGTGGCGCGGGGCCGGACCGGCCTTGGCCTCGGTGGAGAACTTCACGACGTCGAACTCCTTGCCGCCGGCGAAGGCGTGCACGCCGTAGTAGCCGGACTTGACGTCCTTGGCGACGGTGGCGGTGCCGGTGAAGGCGCCCTTGCCGTCGCTCTTGAGGTTGACCTGGCCGCCGAAGGCGCCGGACGTCACGAAGGCGTTCTTCTCGGCGGTCTTGACGGTGACGACGACCTTGTCGCCGGGGCGGCCGAAGTCGGTCGACAGGTTCAGGGCGGAGGGCCGCGGGGTGGGCTTGGGGGCCGGGGCGTCCGCGGTGACGCGCAGCTGCGCGGTGGCCTGGAGCTTGGCGCCGTCGGGGCCCGTGCCGGTCAGGGAGACGCCGTAGTCGCCCGCCTTGACGTCGGAGACCGTGGCGGTGCCGCCGCGGCCGTCGGTCATCCTCACGTCGGCCAGGGCCTTGGAGGAGACGGAGAGGTGTGTGGAGCCGTCGGGAACGTCCATCTGGAAGCTGACGGAGGCGCCCGGCTTGGCGCTGGGGGCCGACAGCGTGAGGCCCGCGGCGGCCGCGTGGGCGTGGCCGTCGGTGGTGGTGCCGTCGGTGGTGGGGCTGGAACTGCCCGCAGGAACAGGGGTGTCGGCCGCGAACGCGGTGGCGGCGCCGCCGAGGGCCATCGACGAGGCGAGGACGATCGCCGAGAGGGTGAGTGCCTTGCGCATGAGGTTTCCTCCTGAACGGGCCGGGGTTTTTCCCGGCACACCAGACATGAGGGACATCCTGGGCGGTTTGGTTGCGGCCCTCCGGAGGGTCAAAGGAGGCCCCTGCCGAAGGTCCCCCGGCATGAAGCCGCAGGTCGCGCGGGGGCCGCGGTAGTGCCGTTTGCGGGCTGTTTGCCGCGATTTTTGGGACGAAAGTCCCGGCGGACGAGGCCGCCGGCGGACGGCGGGAACGCCGGAGCCCCCGGCGACGTGACGTCGCCGGGGGCTCCGGGGCGGTGCGGGAACACCGCGGGTACGGCTGCGGTTACAGCTTCTCGATCACGTAGTCGACGCACGCGGTCAGCGCCTGCACGTCCGCCGGGTCGATCGCCGGGAACATCGCGACGCGCAGCTGGTTGCGGCCCAGCTTGCGGTACGGCTCGGTGTCCACGACGCCGTTGGCGCGCAGCACCTTCGCGACGGCCGCCGCGTCGATGTCGTCCGAGAAGTCGATCGTGCCGATGACGGCGGACCGCTTGTCGGCGTCCACGACGAACGGGCTCGCGTACTTCGACGCCTCGGCCCAGCCGTACAGGTTGCGTGCGCTGGCCGCGGTGCGGCCGGTCGCGAACTCCAGGCCGCCCTGGCCGTTGAGCCACTCCAGCTGCTCGTTCAGCAGGAAGAGGGTCGACAGTGCCGGGGTGTTGTACGTCTGGTTCTTCAGCGAGTTGTCGATCGCCGTCGGCAGCGAGAAGAACTCCGGGATGTGCCGGCCCGAGGCGTGCACGCGGGCCGCGCGCTCCAGGGCCGCCGGGGAGAACGCCGCCAGCCACAGGCCGCCGTCCGAGGCGAAGGACTTCTGCGGGGCGAAGTAGTAGACGTCGGTCTCGGTGATGTCCACCGGCAGACCGCCGGCGCCCGAGGTCGCGTCCACCAGGACGAGGGCCCCCCCGTTAGCACTGTCGGCGCCCGCGACGCGCTTGATCGGCGCCGCGACACCCGTGGAGGTCTCGTTGTGCGTGAACGCGTACACGTCCACGCCCGCCTCGGCGACCGGCTCCGGGTGGGTGCCCGGCTCCGAGGAGATCACGGACGGCGCGTCCAGCCACGGCGCGAGCTTCGCGGCCTTGGCGAACTTCGAGGAGAACTCACCGAAGGTGAGGTGCTGCGACTTCTGCTCGATCAGCCCGGCGGTCGCGATGTCCCAGAAGGCGGTGGAGCCGCCGTTGCCCAGGATCACCTCGTACCCCTCGGGGAGGGAGAAGAGGTCCCGGATCCCCTGACGCACCGAGCCGACCAGGTTCTTGACCGGGGCCTGGCGGTGAGAGGTTCCGAGCAGGGAGGTACCGGTGGCGGCGAGGGCGTCCAGCGCCTCGGTCCGCACCTTGGAGGGGCCCGCGCCGAAGCGTCCGTCGGCGGGCTTGATGTCAGCGGGAATCTGGATCTCGGCCACGAGCGGAGCGTATCGGGTACCGGTCCACCCCTCGGAGGCGCGTCCACCCGGTGAGACGCGCCGGGACGGTGGCAGGCTGGGCGCCGTGACGTCTCCCGGGGAACTCGAACGGACATTGCGGGCGAACCTCCGCGGGGAGGTGGACTTCGGCGCCGCCGCGCGGGCCCTGGCGACCATGGATGCCTCGAACTACCGGCGCGTCCCGGTCGGCGTGGTCGCCCCGTACGACGCCGACGACGTGGCCGCCGCCCTGCGCGTGTGCGCCGACGCCGGGGTCCCCGTCGTCCCGCGCGGCGGCGCCACCTCCATCGCGGGCCAGGCCACCGGCACGGGCGTCGTGCTCGACCTGACCCGCCACATGAACGCCGTGGTGTCGGTCGACCCGGCCGCCCGCACCGCCGTCGTCCAGCCCGGCCTGGTGCTCGACCGGCTGCGGGACGCGGTCCGCCCGTACGGACTGACCTTCGGGCCCGACCCCTCCACCCACTCCCGCTGCACCCTCGGCGGCATGATCGGCAACAACGCGTGCGGGGCCCACTCCGTGGCCTGGGGGACCACCGCCGACAACGTCGCGGAGCTGGCCGTGACCGCGTACGGCGGCGCCTCCCACCGCCTCGGCAGCGGCTGGGACGGCGCCCCCGCCGGACTGCGCGAACTCGTCGCGGGGAACCTCGCCGTGCTCCGTACCGGGCTCTACGGCCCCTTCGGGGACTTCTCGCGGCGGATCTCCGGCTACGGCGGACTCGACGCCCTCCTCCCCGAACGCGGCACCGGGCTCGCCCGCGCCTTCTGCGGCAGCGAGGGCACCCTCGGGGTGGTCACGGAGGCGGTGGTGCGCCTGGTCGAACCCCCGGCCGCGCCCGTCCTGGCCGTCCTCGGGTACGCCGACGAGACCGCGGCCGCCGAGGCCGCCGCGGGCTTGCTTCCGTACGGTCCGCTGACCCTGGAGGGCATGGCGCACGACCTCGTCGGGGCCGCGGCGGCCGGTCTCCCGCGGGGCGCTGCCTGGCTGTTCGCGGAACTGCCGGACGAGGGCGCGGCGCGGGCCCTGCTGCGCGGCGCCGACGCCGTGGACGCGCGGCTGGTGACCGGCCCGGCCGGGCAGCGGGCGCTGTGGCGGATCCGCGAGGACGCGGCGGGCACTGCGACACGGCTGCCCGGGGGCGCGATGGCCTGGCCGGGCTGGGAGGACTGCGCGGTGCCGCCGGCCCGGCTGGGCGCGTACCTGCGGGAGTTCCGCGCCCTGCTGGCCGCGCACGGCCTGCACGGATCCCCCTACGGGCACTTCGGCGAGGGCTGCGTCCACGTACGGATCGACTTCGACCTGGTGACCCGGGAGGGCGTGGCCCGCTACCGGACCTTCTCGCAGGAGCTGGCCGGCCTGGTCGTCGCGCACGGCGGCTCGCTGTCGGGGGAGCACGGGGACGGCCAGGCGCGGGCGGAGCTGCTGCCGAGGATGTACGGGCCGGACGCCATCGCCCTCTTCGGCGCGTACAAGGACGTGTGGGACCCGGCGGGCGGCATGAACCCCGGCATGCTGGTCCGGCCGGCCCGGCTGGACGAGAACCTCCGCTTCGCGGTGCTGCCGGACACCCTCTTCGCGGCGGAGGTCGCCCGGTGCGTGGGCGTCGCGAAGTGCCGCTCGACGGAGACGGGCGGGGCGGCGGTGATGTGCCCGTCGTACCGGGCCACGGGCGAGGAACGGCACTCCACGCGCGGCCGGGCGCGGCTGCTGCACGAGATGCTGGCCGGGGAGATCGTCACCGACGGCTGGCGCTCGGCGGAGGTCGCCGGCGCGCTGGACCTGTGCCTCGGCTGCAAGGGGTGCCTGAGCGACTGCCCGGTGGGCGTGGACATGGCCGCGTACAAGGCGGAGTTCCTGCACCGGCACTGGGCGGGCCGGATCCGCCCGCTCGCCCACTACACCCTGGGCGGCCTCCCCGGCTGGCTCCGCCTGATCGCCCGGCTGCGGCTCGCGGCCGTCGTCAACGCGGCCGCCCGCCGCCTCCCCGTCCCGGGCCTCACCCGCGCCCGCCCCCTCCCCCCGGTCACCCGCACCCCCTTCACCCACTGGTGGCACACCCGCCGAACCCCGGCCCCGCCCCGCGATTCAGCCTCGCCGGCGTTTGAGGCGCGGGTCCGGGCGGAGCCCGACGGCCGCCCGCAGGGCACCGGTACCCCGGCCACCGGCCCCGCCACCCGAGCCACCGGCCCAGGTACCGGCACCGCGACGCCCGTCGTGCTGTGGCCCGACACCTTCACGCAGCACCTCGCCCCCGAGACCGGGCGCGCGGCCGTCCGCGTCCTGGAGGCGGCCGGGTTCGCCGTCACCGTCCCCCGGGGCCCGGTCTGCTGCGGCCTGACGTACGTCTCCACCGGCCGCCTGGACCGCGCCCGCACGGTCCTGCGCCGCACCCTGGACACGCTGGACGCCTCCGGCGGCACCGGCAGGACCGGCGGAACCGACACAACCGGCGCCACCGCCACCGCCACCCCCGTCCTCGTCCTGGAACCCAGCTGCGCCGCGGCCCTGCGCACCGACCTCCCCGCCCTCCTCCCCGACGACCCCCGCGCGCACCGCCTCGCCGCGGCGGTCCGCACGTTCGCCGAGACCCTGGAGGAGTACGCCCCGCACTGGCGGCCGCCCCGGATCGACCGGCCGGTCGCCGGTCAGACCCACTGCCACCAGCACGCCGTGCTCGGCGACGCCGCCGACCGCCGGCTGCGCGAGCGGGCCGGTCTCACCGGCGAGCTCAGCGGCGGCTGCTGCGGCCTGGCGGGGAACTTCGGCTTCGAGCCCGGCCACCACGACGTGTCGGTCGCCTGCGCCGAGGAGCAGTTGCTGCCGTCCCTGCGCGCGGCTCCGGACGCCGCCCTGATCCAGGCGGACGGGTTCTCCTGCCGTACCCAGATCGCCCAGCTCGGCGGGGTACGGGCCCGCCACCTGGCGGAACTCCTGGACGAGGCGCTGTGAAGCGGGACTCCAGCGCCGTGCGGTAAGGAAAAACCTGCCGGGACACTCCTTACCGAAGCCCTTAGGCTGGAGACATGACCGCCCCCTCCGAACCGGCCGCCCCCGCCGCGGCCCCCGCAGCCCCCGCCCCCCTCATCCCCGGCCCGCAGGGCCTCGCGGCAGCCCCGCAGGACTCCGCGGCGGCCCGGTTCGGCCCGGTCGCGCTGGTGGTCGCGGCGGGGGTCTCGGTGCAGTTCGGCGCCGCCCTCGCGGTCACGATCATGCCGAGGGCGGGTGCGGCGGGCGTGGTCACCCTGCGCCTCGCGGCCGCCGCCCTCGTGCTGCTGCTCCTGTGCCGGCCCAAGGTGCGCGGCTACTCCCGCGCCGACTGGGGCACGGTGCTCGCCTTCGGCGTCACCATGGCCGGGATGAACGGCCTCTTCTACCAGGCCGTGGACCGCATCCCACTCGGTCCGGCCGTCACCCTGGAGGTCCTCGGCCCGCTCGCCCTCTCGGTGATCGTCTCCCGGCGCCTGGTGAACCTGCTGTGGGCGGGCCTCGCCCTCGGCGGCGTGGTCCTGCTGTCCGGCCACGGCGGCGGGGGGCTCGGTTTCGGTTCCCTCGATCCGGCGGGCGCCGCCTTCGCGCTCGGCGCGGGCGTGATGTGGGCGGCGTACATCGTCTTCAGCGCGCGCACCGGCCGCCGCTTCCCGCAGGCCGACGGCCTGGCGCTGGCGATGGCCGTGGCCGCGCTGCTGTCGCTCCCGCTGGGCGTCTTCGAGGCCGGGTCCGCCCTGCTGGTGCCGAGCACCCTCGCGCTGGGCCTCGGGGTGGCCGTGCTGTCCTCGGTCCTGCCGTACACCCTGGAACTGCTCGCCCTGCGGCGGCTCCCGGCCTCCACCTTCGCGATCCTGATGAGCCTGGAACCGGCCATCGCCGCCACCGCCGGCTTCCTCGTGCTGAACCAGGCCCTGTCCGCCGTGGACGCCCTGGCCATCGCCCTCGTGATCGCGGCCAGCATGGGCGCGGTCCGCTCCCAGACCCGCAAGCGCGCCCCGGGGCGGACCCCGTGAAGGACCCCCGCGTCGACGCCTACCTCGCCGGGGTTCCGGAGGCCCGCCGGGCGGCCCTGACCCGGCTGCGCGAGCTGTGCGCGGCCGAGCTGACGGGCTTCGAGGAGCAGATCGCGTACGGGATGCCGGTGTACGTCCGGCCGGGCGCGGAGGAGGGGGAGATCGCCTGGGCGAACCAGAAGCAGTACATCTCCTTCTACCTGCTGCGCACGGACGTGCGCGACGCCTTCGCGGACCGGCTGGCCGGCCACGACATGGGCAAGGCGTGCCTGCGCTTCCGCAGTCCCGCCAAGGTCGACTTCGACCTCGTCCGGGACCTCCTGCGGGCCACGGCCGGGGCGGCGCCGGGACCGGTCTGCTGACAGTGCCGGGAGCGGGCCGCTCTCACGCGTACCGGGCCGCCATCGCCGCCAGCGTGGACCTGACGCGGTCCCGCAGAGCCGTCGGGAAGAGGACCTCCGCGTCCGCGCCCAGCGACAGGAACTGCCCTTCGGCCCGCGCCTCGGACTCGATCGGCAGGGTCGCTCGCGTCCACCCGGGGAGTTCCGGGTCGGGCTCGCCCGTGGCGGCCAGCGCCCGGGCCTGGACCCCCGTCAGCCCGGCGGCCCCGCGCGCGGAGAGGCGTACGACGGCCTCCTCCGGGTAGAGACGCGCGTGGAAGTCGGCCTGGGTGCGCTGCCAGTGCGCCGCCAGGTCGAAGCCTTCCGGCAGCTCCGGCTCCGACTCCCCGGCCGTCTCGGTGACCCGCAGGATCTGGTCCACCCGGTACGTCCGCGCCTCCCGCGTCCCGTCCGGGCCGTGTGTCCCGTCCGGGCCCGGTGTCCCGGCGGGCGCCGCCACCAGGTACCAGCGGCCGGCTTTGAGGACCAGCCCGTACGGGGCCAGCCGGCGTTCCACCTCCTGCGGGGCCCGCCACCGCCGGTAGCGGACGTCGATCACCCGGCCCCGCCACACCGCGTCGGCGACCTGGGCCAGGTACGGGGTCTCCTCGTGCTCCGCGTACCACCCGGGCGCGTCCAGGTGGAACCGCAGCCGCATCCGGTCCGCCTGGGCGCGCAGCTCCGGCGGCAGGGCCGCCCGCAGTTTCAGCTGAGCCGCCGACAGGGCCCGGCCGAGGCCCAGCTGCGCCGCCGGGCCCGGCATCCCGGTCAGGAACAGCGCCTCCGCCTCGCCCGCGTGGAGGCCGGTGAGCCGGGTGCGGTAGCCGGCGAGCAGCTGGTAGCCGCCGCTGTGGCCGGCGTCCCCGTACAGCGGTACGCCCGCCGCGCTCAGGGCCTCCGCGTCGCGGTAGACGGTGCGTACGGACACCTCGAGCTCCCGCGCCAGCTCGGCGGCGGTCATCCGGCCGCGCGTCTGGAGCAGCAGCAGGATCGACAGCAGGCGGCTGGACTTCATCGGCACTTCACTGACACAGGATGTCAGGGGAGCGCTCCTACGGTTCCCCCGTATCGCAACGGATCCAAGGGAGCACACGGCATGGACGACTTCGACTTCCTCGTCGGCAGCTGGGACGTCGCCAACCGCCGGCGCGTCGACTTCCTCGACGCGGACAGCCCGTGGGAGGAGTTCCCGGCGGTGTCGCGTATCTCGCGGCACTTCGGCGGCGGCGCGAGCTTCGACGAGGTCGACTTCCCGACGAAGGGCACCGGCGGCCTGACGCTGCGGCTCTTCGACCGCGAGCGCGAGGAGTGGTCGCTGTACTGGGCGAGCGGGCGCACCGGCACCCTGTTCCCGCCCGTCGTCGGCCGGTTCGACGGCGACCGCGGGGTCTTCGAGGGGGAGGACACGCACGACGGGAAGGACGTCCGCGTGCGGTACGTGTGGTCGGGCACCTCGGGAGCCGCGCCGCGCTGGGAGCAGGCTTTCTCGCTCGACGGGGGCGCGACCTGGCTGGACAACTGGACGATGGACTTCGCGCGCCGCCCGTAGCAGGGCCCGTGGCGCGGGCGGCTGCGGCCCGCAGCGGTCCGCCCGCCCCGCCGGCACGGGGGTCCGGAGGGGCGGGCGGGCCGGGGGGACTCAGCCCAGCGGCAGGTCCACGTACGACGGCGTCGTCTCCGGGGAGGTGAAGGACAGCGTCGCGCGCGGCAGGTTGGCGTCCCCGTAGAAGGGGTCGCGGGCGTCGATCACCAGCATCAGCCGGTGGCCCGGCGGGACGTCGTACGCCGTCGCCTGGAGGTCGATGTCCGCGCTGATCAGGCTGTCGGGAGCCGAGTCCAGGTCGGTGTACGGGGCGTGCGTGACGAGGTGGGCCGTGCCGTCGGGCGCCAGGTCGAGCAGGTACGCGACGAAGGTGGAACTCGGATTCGCCGCCCGGTAGGTGACGCGCAGCCTCGGCGTGCCGCGCAGCCGGGTGGTGTCCTCGGCCGGGGCCGACGCCCACACCGCGGCGACGGTGCGGTCGATGTCGGCCGTCGGGTAGACCTTCGGGCGGCCGGCGATCTCGGCGTACCCGGAGGTGACGACCGCGTCGGCGACGGTGGCCGGGGTGTCGACCCCGCACAGGACGCCCGCCGTCCAGCCGGCCTCCGGCTCCTCGGTGAGTTCCCCGCCGCCCGCCAGGTGCAGCCGGTGTACCCGCTCGGTGAGGGAGTGCCAGGTGGGGCGCGGTTCGAGGGTCTTGTTCCACATGACCTCGCTGAGCACCTGGCCCTCGTCGGCGATGCCGTTGTCGATGCCGCGCAGGTGGTGGTCGAACCAGCGGTGGGCGTCCGTCCAGATCCGGTTGGGCAGGCCGAGCATGCCCGTCATCTCGGGGCCGGAGTGGTCCCCGATGGAGAGGGCGAGGCGCTTGGGGCCGGTCAGCTCGTTGAACATCTTCAGCGTCTGGTTGGCCGGGAAGAGGGTCTCGTGCCAGGCGTGCGCGAAGTAGACGGGCAGCTGGCGGCGGTTGAGCTCCTTGATGTGGCTGAACGGCGAGCGGATCTCCGCCCATTGGAGGGTGCCCAGGATGTCGCGGTTGCCGAGGACGTTGTCGAAGACGCTCTGCGTCTGCGGGCTCAGCCGCGCCTTCGCCGCCGCGCCGAGCAGGGCCCGCACGGCCGCGACGTGCCGGGTGGAGTTCTCGTAGAACGCCTCCCCGAGGTCGCCCCAGCTGCTGAGCGCGACCACGGCGTCGACGCGGGTGTCGTGCGCGGCGACGAGCTGGCTGATGCCGGAGCCGTACGAGTCCCCGAGGAAGCCGATCTTCGTCACCGGTCCGGAGGCCCGCTCGATGAGGTGGTCCAGGGCCCGGCTGCCGTCGGCGACGTCCAGCGGGCCCGCCACGTCGACCTGGCCCTCGGAGGCGGCGAAGCCGCGGGTGCTGTAGGCGAGGACGTCGTAGCCGCGGGCCGCGAAGAGGGTGGCCTGGACGGCGTACGTGAGCCAGCCCAGGTCGGTCCAGGGCGAGGGCATCACGATCACGGGCCGGGGGCCGGCCCCGGTGTGGCGCCAGAGCGCGGCGTCGAGCCGGTCCCCGTCGGCGCCGGTCACCTTGCCGCGGGTGAAGACGGTCACGGAGCGGGCCTCGGCGACCTCGGCCGCGCGGGCCGGGGCCAGGCCGGTGAGGTCGCCGCTCTCCAGGGCGGTGACGAAGGCGCCGAGGGTGGTCGCGTCGAGTTCGGGATAGAGGGAGGCCGGGGCGGGAGCGCCGGAGGAGCCGGAGAAGCCGGAGGAGTCGGGTCGGGAGGAGCCGGGGCGGGAGGAGGAGGCTGGAGTCACGTCGGTTCATCCTCTTCGTCGAGTTTCGTCGAGTTCGTCGAGTGACATGAACGTGGTGTGCTCGCCCGGGCCCGGAGCGGAACGTCCAGTATCGACGGGACATCCGGTGACGTATCGCGCGTTTCCCGCTTACGGCCTGAATTGCCCCCGCACCCCCGCCGGACGCCGCCGCCCGGGACCTGCGCGCGCCGTGCGACACGCCAAGTCCACTTCCTGGAAGCCGGGTTGGGGTCCGTGGCGGGAACGTGCCGCCTCGTGCGGTCTCTCCATAAAATCATGCAAGCGTGCTTGATTGTTTTAATGGAGACTGCCAGTCTTCCCCTCACGCCGAGAAGGGGAGCGCACCGTGCCCGATCCGTCCGCCGTCGCCGTCTTCACCGATCTCTCCGAGGAGAGCCGTGAACTGGACGCCCTGGTAGGGCAGTTGCCCGAAGCCGACTGGTCCCGTCCCACCCCCGCGCCCGGCTGGAGCGTCGCCCACCAGATCGCCCACCTGCACTGGACCGACCGGGCGTCCCTGCTCGCCCTCACCGACGCCGACGGCTTCGCCGGGATGGTCGAGGCGGCCCTGAAGGCCCCCGACTCCTTCGTCGACGACGGCGCCGAGGAGGGCGCGGCACTGCCGCCCGCCGAACTGCTCGCCCGCTGGCGGGCCGGGCGCACGGCCCTCGGCGCGGCGCTGGCCGCGGCCTCGCCCGGCACCCGCTTCCCCTGGTACGGGCCGCCGATGAAGGCCGCCTCGATGGCGAGCGCCCGGCTGATGGAGACCTGGGCGCACGGCCAGGACGTGGCCGACGCCCTCGGGGCCGGCCGGACCCCGACGGACCGGCTGCGGCACGTGGCCCGGATCGGCGTACGGGCCCGCGACTACGCCTACGCGGTGCGCGGACTGCCCGCGCCGGACGGGGAGTTCCGGGTGGAGCTGACGGCGCCGGGCGCGGAGGGCGTGTGGGCGTACGGCCCGGCCGACGCCCCGCAGCGGATCACCGGCCCGGCGCTCGACTTCTGCCTGCTCGTCACCCAGCGCGCCCACCGCGCCGACCTGGCCCTGACGGCCACCGGCCCCGACGCGGACCGCTGGCTGGACATCGCGCAGGCTTTCGCGGGCCCGGCGGGCCCCGGCCGCGCACCGCGGGACGCCGGGTGACGCGCCGGCCGCTGCGGATCGGCAACGCCTCGGGCTTCTACGGAGACCGGGCCGGCGCCGTCCGCGAGATGCTGACCGGCGGCCCGCTGGACGTGCTGACCGGGGACTACCTCGCCGAGCTGACGATGCTGATCCTCGGCCGCGACCGCCTGAAGAACCCGGACCTCGGCTACGCCAAGACCTTCCTGCGCCAGCTGGAGGAGTGCCTCGGGCTCGCGCGGGAGCGCGGGGTGCGGATCGTCGCGAACGCGGGCGGCCTGAACCCGGCCGGGCTCGCCGACGCCGTACGGGAACTCGCGGCGAAGGCGGGCGTCCCCGTCTCGGTCGCGCACGTCGAGGGCGACGACCTGGTGCCGTACCAGGAGGGCGCGCTGACGGCGAACGCCTACCTCGGCGGCGCCGGGATCACGGCCTGCCTGCGGGCCGGGGCCGACGTGGTCGTCACCGGCCGGGTCACGGACGCGGCCCTGGTCAGCGGCTCGGCGGCCTGGTGGTTCGACTGGGCGCCGGACGCGTACGACCGGCTGGCGGGGGCGGTGGTCGCGGGCCACGTCCTGGAGTGCGGCACCCAGGCCACCGGCGGGAACTACTCCTTCTTCGCGCGGCACGACGTCCGCCACCCCGGCTTCCCGCTGGCGGAGGTCGCCGAGGACGGCTCCTCGGTCATCACCAAGCACCCGGGCACGGGCGGCGCCGTCACCACCGGCACGGTCACGGCCCAGCTCCTCTACGAAACCCAGGGGGTCCGCTACCTGGGCCCCGACGTCACCGCACGGCTCGACACGGTCCGGCTGGCCGGGGACGGCCCCGACCGGGTCCGCGTCTCGGGCGTCCTCGGCGAGCCGCCGCCCCCCACCCTCAAGGTGGGCGTGACCCGAGTCGGCGGCTGGCGCAACGAGGTGGTCTTCGTCCTCACCGGGCTCGACATCGACGAGAAGGCGGCCCTGGTCCGTTCCCAGCTCGCCGCGTCCCTGGCCGGGGTGGCGTCGGCGCGGTGGACCCTGTCCCGGACGGACCACGAGGACGCCCCGACGCAGGAGACGGCCAGCGCCCTGCTGCGCCTGGTCGTCCGCGACCCGTCCCCGGAACGGGTCGGCCGCGCCCTGACGTCGGCGGCGATCGAACTGGCCCTCGCCAGCTACCCGGGCTTCCACGTGACGGCCCCACCGGGCCCCGCCCAGCCGTACGGGGTCTTCACCTCGGCCCACGTCCCGGCCGACACGGTCCCCCACACCGCGATCCTCCCCAACGGCACCCGCCTCCCCATCCCCCCACAACCCCCACCCCCCACCCCACCCCTCCCGGCGGCTCCGGCCGCACCCCAGCCCCTCCCGTCGGCCCCCGCCGCACCCCAGCCCTTCCCGTCGGATCCCGGTGCGCTTCCACCCCCGTCGGCGGATCCCGCCGCACCCCCACCCCTCCCGGCGGATCCCGCCGCACCTCCCGCCCTCTCAGCGCAGTCCGGCGCACCCTCACCCCTCCCGGCGGAGTCCGCGCACCATCCAGCCCCGCCGGCGTTTGAGGCGCGGGGGCCGGGGGGCGGAGCCCCCGAAGGGGTCCGGGGCGGAGCCCCGGTTTCGGGAAGGGGCGGGGTGGGGGAAAGCCCCGCAGGGCCACACCAGCCCCCGCAACGGGACCCGTACCACGGCCAGGGCGGCCAAGGCGGCCAGGGCGGCCAAGGCCAAGGCGGCCAGGGCGAGGGCCGACCCACCACCCGCGCCCCCCTGGGGGCACTGGCCGGGGCCCGCAGCGGCGACAAGGGCGGCGACGCCAACGTCGGCGTATGGGTCGAGTCGGCCCCCGCCTGGGACTGGCTGCTCACCACCCTGACGGTGGACGCCTTCCGGGCGCTGCTCCCCGAGACCCGGGACCTCCCCGTAACCCGGCACGAACTGCCGCACCTGCGCGCCCTGAACTTCACCGTCACCGGCATCCTCGGAGACGGCGTGGCCTCGGGCCACCGCTTCGACCCCCAGGCCAAGGCCCTCGGCGAATGGCTCCGCGCCCGCCACCTCGACATCCCGGCCCACCTCCTCCCGGCCGCCCCCGCACCCCCGGCCGGAGCCACCCCCGCCGGAGCCACACCCGCCGGGACCACACCCCCGCCCCCGCAGCCCGCCCAGGGCCCCGCTCCCGACCCGGAGGTCGGAACATGACCCGCCTCGGCACCACCGTCGACCCGCACACCCCCGAGCACGCCCAGGCCCGTACCGCCGCCCTGGAACGCCTCGCCGCCCTCGACGCCGAGCACGCCAAGGCCCTCCAGGGCGGCGGCGAGAAGTACACGGCCCGCCACAAGACCCGCGGCAAGCTGCTGGCCCGCGAGCGCGTCGAGCTGCTGCTCGACCCGGACACCCCGTTCCTGGAGCTGTCCCCGCTGGCCGCCTGGGGCAGCGACTATCCGGTCGGCGCCTCGATGGTCACCGGCATCGGCACCGTCGAGGGCGTCGAGTGCCTGGTCACGGCCAACGACCCCACGGTCCGCGGCGGCGCCAGCAACCCGTGGACCCTGAAGAAGGCCCTGCGGGCGAACGAGATCGCCCGGCAGAACCGGCTGCCCTGCATCAGCCTCGTGGAGTCCGGCGGCGCCGACCTGCCCTCCCAGAAGGAGATCTTCATCCCGGGCGGGGCGATCTTCCGCGACATCACCCGGCTCTCCGCCGACGGCATCCCCACCATCGCCGTCGTCTTCGGCAACTCCACCGCCGGAGGCGCGTACATCCCCGGCATGTCCGACCACACCGTCATGATCAAGGACCGCTCGAAGGTGTTCCTCGGCGGTCCGCCGCTGGTCAAGATGGCCACCGGCGAGGAGAGCGACGACGAGTCCCTCGGCGGAGCCGACATGCACGCCCGTACCTCCGGACTCGCCGACCACTACGCCCTCGACGAGCACGACGCCATCCGCCAGGCCCGCCGCATCGTCGCCCGCCTCAACCACCGCAAGCCGTACGCCGACCCGCCCCGGGCCCGGGAGCCGCTCCACGACCCCGAGGAACTCCTCGGCATCGTCCCGCCCGACCTGAAGACCCCCTTCGACCCCCGTGAGGTCATCGCCCGCATCGTCGACGCCTCGGACTTCGACGAGTTCAAGCCCCTCTACGGGACCAGCCTGGTCACCGGCTGGGCCACCCTCCACGGCTATCCGGTCGGCATCCTCGCCAACGCCCAGGGCGTGCTGTTCAGCGCGGAGTCCCAGAAGGCCGCCCAGTTCATCCAGCTCGCGAACCAGCGCGACATCCCCCTCCTCTTCCTCCACAACACCACCGGATACATGGTCGGCAAGGAGTACGAGCAGGGCGGCATCGTCAAGCACGGCTCGATGATGATCAACGCGGTCTCCAACTCCCGCGTCCCGCACCTCTCCGTCCTGATCGGCGCGAGCTACGGCGCCGGCCACTACGGCATGTGCGGCCGCGCCTACGAGCCCCGGTTCCTCTTCGCCTGGCCCAGCGCCAAGTCCGCCGTCATGGGCCCCCAGCAGCTCGCCGGGGTGCTCTCCATCGTGTCCCGGCAGTCCGCGGCCGCCAAGGGGCAGCCGTACGACGAGGAGGCCGACGCCGGGATGCGTGCCTTCGTGGAGGCGCAGATCGAGTCGGAGTCCCTGCCGATGTTCCTGTCCGGGCGGCTGTACGACGACGGGGTCATCGACCCCCGCGACACCCGCACCATCCTCGGCCTGTGCCTGTCGGCCGTCCACAACGCCCCCGTCGAGGGCGCCCGTGGCGGCTTCGGCATCTTCCGGATGTGAGCGCCCCCATGACCGATCACGCCATCACCGACGCCCCCCTGACCGGCAAGCCCCTCGACCCCGGCAAGCCCCTCACCTCCCTCCTCGTCGCCAACCGGGGTGAGATCGCCGTACGCGTCTTCCGCACCGCGCGCGCTCTCGGCCTCGCCACCGTCGCCGTCCACTCCGACCCCGACGAAGACGCCCTGCACGTCCGCGAGGCCGACGCGGCGGTCCGCCTGCCCGGCGCGGCCGCCGCGGACACCTACCTGCGCGGCGACCTCGTCATCAAGGCGGCCCTGGCCGCCGGGGCGGACGCCGTCCACCCCGGCTACGGCTTCCTCTCCGAGAACGCCGGCTTCGCCCGCGAGGTGCGGGCCGCCGGTCTGACCTGGGTCGGGCCGCCCCCCGCCGCCATCGAGGCGATGGCCTCCAAGACCCGGGCCAAAGAGCTGATGCGTGCCGCCGGAGTCCCGCTCCTGGACCCCGTCGACCCGGACGCCGCCACCCCCGCCGACCTGCCGCTCCTGCTCAAGGCCGCGGCCGGCGGCGGAGGCCGCGGCATGCGCGTGGTCCGCGCGCTCGACGAGCTGCCGGAAGCCCTCGCGGGTGCCCGCGCCGAAGCCGCCTCCGCCTTCGGCGACGCGGAGGTCTTCGCCGAGCCGTACGTCGAGCGGGGCCGCCACGTCGAGGTGCAGGTCCTCGCCGACGGGCACGGCACCGTCTGGGCGCTCGGCACCCGCGACTGCTCCCTCCAGCGCCGTCACCAGAAGGTCATCGAGGAGGCCCCCGCACCCCACCTCCCCGAAACGCTGCGCGCCACCCTCCACGAGGCGGCCGTCGCCGCCGCCCGGGCCGTCTCCTACGAGGGCGCGGGAACCGTCGAGTTCCTGGTCACCGCCGACGGGCGGCCGTACTTCCTGGAGATGAACACCCGCCTCCAGGTCGAGCACCCCGT
The DNA here is from genome assembly GCF_040296725.1 of Streptomyces sp. NPDC002044. Lineage (NCBI taxonomy): Bacteria > Bacillati > Actinomycetota > Actinomycetes > Kitasatosporales > Streptomycetaceae > Streptomyces > Streptomyces sp. NPDC002044. The sequence goes on along the minus strand of NZ_JBEOXU010000013.1, from coordinate 12,169 downwards.
CACCGAAGCCGTGTTCGGCCTCGACCTCGTCGCCCTCCAGCTGCGGATCGCCGAGGGCGCCGCCCTGCCGCTGACCCCGCCCGAGCCCGACGGGCACGCCGTCGAGGCCCGCCTGTACGCCGAGGACCCGGCCCGGGACTGGCGGCCGCAGACCGGTGTCCTGCACACCCTCGCCGTCCCCGGAGCCGTCCGCGTGGACACCGGCTTCACCGACGGGGACACCGTCTCCGTCCACTACGACCCGATGCTCGCGAAGGTCGTCGCCCACGCCCCCACCCGCGCCGAGGCCGTCCGTACCCTCGCGCACGCGCTCGCCGCCGCCCGGATCCACGGGCTGACCACCAACCGCGAGCTGCTCGTACGCTCCCTGCGCCACCCGGAGTTCGCCGCGGGGCAGCTCGACACCGGCTTCTACGAGCGCCACCTCACCGCCCTCACCGAGGAGGCCCCGGACGTCTCCCTGGCCGCCCTGGCCGCGGCGCTCGCGCAGGCCGCACCGGCCCCGGACGCCCCGCTCGCCCGCCGCCTCGGCGGCTGGCGCAACGTCCGCTCCCAGCCCCAGGCCCGCCGCTACACCGCCTCCGGTACCGAGCACGAGGTCCAGTACGAGCCGGTGAACCACCCGGGCGTCCGGGTCCTGGCGGCCACACCGGAACTCGTCACCCTCGAAGTCGAGGGGATCCGGCGCCTGTTCCACGTGAAACAGAAATCGAACGAGGTCTACGTCGACTCCGTCCTCGGCTCCCACACCCTCACCCCCGTACCCCGGTTCGCGGATCCCCAGGACCGCACCGAACCGGGCTCCCTGCTCGCCCCCATGCCCGGCACCGTCGTCCGCGTCGCCGAGGGCCTGGCCCCCGGCAGCCCCGTCACCGCCGGGCAGCCCCTGCTCTGGCTGGAGGCGATGAAGATGGAACACCGCATCCTCGCGCCCGCCTCCGGCACGCTCACCGCGCTCCACGCCGCCACCGGCCAACAGGTCGAGTTCGGCGCCCTGCTCGCCGTAGTCCAGGAGGAACCGCAAGCATGAGCTCCGTCATAGAGACCCAGGAACACCGGGACCTGCGCACCGCGGTCGCCGCCCTCGGCCGCAAGTACGGCCGCGACTACCTCGCCCGCGTCGCCCGCGAGGGCGGCCACCCGGACGAGCTGTGGGCGGACGCCGCCAAGCTCGGCTACCTCGGGGTCAACCTCCCCGAGGAGTACGGCGGCGGAGGCGGCGGCATCGCCGAACTCTCCATCGTGCTGGAGGAACTCGGAGCGGCGGGCTGCCCGCTGCTGATGATGGTGGTCTCGCCCGCCATCTGCGGCACGGTCATCTCCCGCTTCGGAACCGAGGACCAGAAGCGGGCCTGGCTCCCCGGCCTCGCCGACGGCAGCCGCACCATGGCCTTCGGCATCACCGAACCGGACGCCGGCTCCAACTCCCACCGCATCACCACCACGGCCCGCCGCGACGGCGACGCATGGGTCCTCACGGGCCGCAAGGTCTTCATCTCCGGCGTGGACATCGCCGATGCCACCCTCATCGTCGGCCGTACCGAGGACGCGCGCAGCGGCCGCCTCAAGCCCTGCCTGTTCATCGTCCCCCGGGACACCCCCGGCTTCTCCCGCTCCCTCATCGAGATGGAGCTCCAGGCAGCCGAGAAGCAGTGGGAACTCACCCTGGACGACGTCCGTCTGCCCGCCGACGCCCTCGTCGGCGACGAGGACGCCGGTCTCCTCCAGCTCTTCGCCGGCCTCAACCCCGAGCGCGTCATGACCGCCGCGTTCGCGATCGGCATGGGCCGCTACGCCCTCGCCAAGGCCGTCGACTACGCGAAGACCCGCCAGGTCTGGAAGGACCCGATCGGCGTCCACCAGGCCATCGCCCACCCCCTCGCGGCGTCCCACATCGAACTGGAACTGGCCCGGCTGATGATGCAGAAGGCCGCCGCGCTGTACGACGCGGGCGACGACATGGGCGCGGGTGAGGCCGCGAACATGGCCAAGTACGCGGCCGCCGAAGCCTGCGTCCGGGCCGTGGACCAGTCGGTCCACACCCTCGGCGGCAACGGCCTCACCCGCGAGTACGGCCTCGCCTCGCTCATCACCGCCTCCCGGGTCGCCCGGATCGCCCCCGTCAGCCGCGAGATGATCCTCAACTTCGTCTCCCACCAGACCCTGGGCCTCCCCAAGTCCTACTGACCCCGCGCCTCAATCGCCGCCGAGGCTGTAGTTGCCCGGGAACGCGCGCCGAGAAAGCGACGGGACGGATGTGCGGACCAAGGGCGGGGACGGGGTGGGGGGTTGGCCGGGACGTAAAACGTGATTTGTGGCGTATACGGGGCCCGTACAGCCCGGGCGGGGTCGGACGCCATAAATCATGCAGTCCCGGACGACCCCCCACCCCGGCACCGCCCCCCGGAGCCGCGGCCAGGCACCCCGGCACCGCCCCCGGAGCCGCCGCCAGGCACCCCGCACCGCCCCCCGGAGCCGCCGCCAGGCACCCGGCCCCGCCCAACCCGAGCCCCCACCTGGCCGCCGCCAGGCACCCGGCACCCGGCACCCGGCACCCGACCTGGCCGCCCCCGCCGGAGGCGCCCCGCATACGCTCCCCCCAGGGGACACCCGCCCACCCCACCGCCCCCTCCGGAGGAGACATGGCCCCACTCGTGCACGCCGCCCAGGCGGCCGGCGTCACCACGCTCACCCTCGACTCCCCGGCCAACCGCAACGCCCTCTCCGCCGCCCTCGTCGGAGAACTCCGCGCCGCGCTGGCCGCCGCCGCCGCGGACCCCGCGGCCCGGGCCGTCGTCCTCACCCACACCGGCACCACCTTCTGCGCGGGCGCCGACCTCAAGTCCCCGTGCGACCCCGCCGACTTCCTCGCCCTGCTCCGGGAGGTCGCCGGGCTGCCCAAGCCCGTCCTCGCCCGCGTGACGGGCCACGTCCGGGCCGGGGGCCTCGGCCTGCTGGGCGTCTGCGACATCGCCGCGGCCGGGCCGCTGTCCTCGTACGCCTTCACCGAGACGCACCTCGGCCTCGCCCCCGCCGTCATCTCCATGCCGCTGCTGCCCCGCCTCGACCCGCGGGCCGCCGCCCGCTACTTCCTCACCGCCGAGCGGTTCGACGCCGCCGAAGCCGCCCGCATCGGCCTGCTCACCCTCCACGCCGACGACGTCGACGAGGCCCTCGCCCCGGTCCTGGCCGGCCTGCGCGGGGCCTCCCCGCAGGGCCTGGCCGCCACCAAGGCGCTCACCGCCGCCGCCGTACGGGAGACCCTGGACCGCGACGGCGCCCGCCTGACGGAGCTGTCCGCGGGCCTCTTCGCCTCCGCCGAGGCCCGCGAGGGCATCACCGCCCGCTTCGAGCGCCGGGACCCGTCGTGGGCACTGTGACCGGCCCCAAGCAGGCGCGCAGCCGCGTCACCCGCCGCCACCTCCTGGAGGCGGCCGTCTCCTGCCTCGCCGAACAGGGCTGGGCGGGATCCACCGTCGCCGTCGTGGCCGAACGGGCCGGGGTCTCGCGCGGCGCGGCCCAGTACCACTTCCCGACCCGCGAGGACCTGTTCACCGCGGCCGTCGAGTACGTCGCCGAGGAACGCTCCACGGCCCTGCGCGACCTGTTCCACGCGGGCCCGGCCGCCCGCCCGGAGGTCGTGGCGGCCCTGGTGGACCTGTACACCGGGATCCTCTTCCGGGCGGCCCTCCAGCTGTGGGTCGCCGCCTCCAACGAGGAGCAGCTGCACCCCCGGGTCTCCGAACTGGAGGCCCGCGTCGGCCGCGAGACCCACCGGATCGCCGTCGAACTGCTGGGCGCGGACGAGTCCGTGCCGGGCGTACGGGAGACCGTGCAGGGCCTGCTCGACATGGCACGCGGCCTGGGCCTGGCCAACGTCCTGACGGACGACACGGCCCGCCGCGCCCGTGTGGTCGCCCAGTGGTCCCGGATCGTGGACACCGCCCTGTCCTGAACCTCCCGCGCGGGCGAGGCCCGTACGCGCGAGGGCGCCGCACCCCTGAGGGGGTACGGCGCCCGGAACGCGCGGAGCGGGGAGGGAAGGTCAGGCGGTCGTGGCGATGTCCGCGTACCCCTCGATGTCGCGCGGGTCCCGCCCGCCCGGTCCGATGTAGCGGGCCGACGGGCGCACCAGGCGGCCCGTGCGCTTCTGCTCCAGGATGTGCGCCGACCAGCCGGCGGTACGGGCGCAGGTGAACATCGAGGTGAACATGTGCGCCGGCACCTCCGCGAAGTCCAGCATGATCGCGGCCCAGAACTCCACGTTCGTGGCGAGCACCCGGTCGGGCCGGCGGGCGTGCAGCTCCTCCAGCGCGGCCTTCTCCAGGGCGGCGGCCACCTCGTAGCGCGGGGCGTCCAGCTCCTTGGCGGTGCGGCGCAGAACACGGGCGCGCGGGTCCTCGGCGCGGTAGACGCGGTGCCCGAAGCCCATGAGCCGCTCGCCCTTGTCGAGGGCCTTCTTCACGTACGCCACGGCGTCGCCGGTGCGCTCGATCTCCTCGATCATGCCGAGCACGCGGGACGGCGCCCCGCCGTGCAGCGGCCCGGACATCGCGCCGACGGCGCCGGACAGGGCCGCGGCCACGTCCGCGCCGGTGGAGGCGATGACGCGCGCGGTGAACGTGGAGGCGTTCATGCCGTGCTCGGCGGCCGAGGTCCAGTACGCGTCGACGGCCTTGACGTGGCGCGGGTCCGGCTCGCCCCGCCAGCGGATCATGAACCGCTCGACGACGGACTCGGCCTTGTCGATCTCCTGCTGCGGCACCATCGGCAGGCCCTGGCCGCGGGCGGACTGGGCGACGTACGAGAGCGCCATGACGGCCGCCCGCGCGAGGTCGTCGCGGGCGGTCCGCTCGTCGATGTCGAGCAGCGGTTTCAGACCCCAGACGGGGGCGAGCATGGCGAGCGCGGACTGCACGTCGACGCGGATGTCACCGGAGTGGACCGGGATGGGGAAGGGCTCGGCGGCCGGCAGGCCGGGGTTGAAGGCACCGTCGACCAGCAGGCCCCACACGTTCCCGAAGGAGACGTGCCCGACCAGGTCCTCGATGTCGACGCCCCGGTAGCGGAGCGAACCGCCCTCCTTGTCCGGTTCGGCGATCTCGGTCTCGAACGCGACGACCCCTTCGAGCCCGGGTACGAAGTCGGACATCAGGCGGCTCCTCAGATAGTGCGGATACGGGCGGCTCCCGCCGCATCCGCGGTCCGGCGCGGTCATCCCCGTTGATGCCCGGCGAGTCCGATGGTCACCCGTGCGGGGGTCCTCGGACCGGCCCCAAGATTTTGTCCGTTCCCGGTGGACTGCGGAAGCGTGACATACGGCACACCCCCGGTGCTCCGACTGCGGCAGGATGGCCCGCGTGACCGATCAGGACCTTGACCCCGCCGTCATGCGCAAGCAGTACCGCTCCGAGATCGTCGAGGAGAGGAGCCTCGCTGGTGACCCCATGGCGCAGTTCGCCCGGTGGTTCCAGCAGGCCGCCGACGCGCACCTCTTCGAACCCAACGCCATGGTCGTCTCGACGTCGACCCCCGACGGCCGCCCCAGCTCGCGCACGGTGCTGCTGAAGCAGTTCGACGAGCGGGGGTTCGTCTTCTTCACCAACTACGACTCCCGCAAGGGCCGCGAACTGGCGGAGAACCCGCACGTCGCGCTGCTCTTCCCGTGGCACCCCATCGCCCGCCAGGTCGTCGTCACCGGCACGGCGGCCCGGATCGGCCGCGACGAGACCGCGGCGTACTTCCGCTCCCGCCCGCACGGCTCCCAGCTGGGTGCCTGGGCGAGCGAGCAGTCCAGCGTGATCGCCTCGCGAGCGGAGCTGGACCAGCGCTACGCGGAGCTGGCCGCCCGCTACCCGGAGGGCGAACAGGTCCCGGTCCCGCCCCAGTGGGGCGGCCTGCGGGTCACCCCGGACGCGGTGGAGTTCTGGCAGGGCCACGAGAACCGCCTGCACGACCGGCTGCGCTACGTCCGCGACGCGGAGCCCGCCGGGGCCTGGCACGTCGAGCGGCTGTGCCCGTAGCGGCCCGCGTCCGCGGTGGCGTCCCGGGAACGCAGGCGACCCGCGGGCTCGGGATTCTCTCCTGCAGTGAGAGAAGCCGGCCGGACGTGCCGGCGAGCCCGCGGGTCGGGTGACTGCTGTGGATTGGCGCCTGGCGATCCCGCCGGGCACCGCACTGGGTGCGTGCGACGACGGGCGCTTAGCCCGCAGTCACCTCACGCGTCCGGTTTCCGTACATTTCGGTAACCACCTCCCTTCTGTGTGGCACGAGCGTAAAACTCCGCCCGGCGGGGCACAACCGTTTATTTTCCGGAGCGCGTCGACGCACCACCCACGGGGCGAAACGGATCATTACGGGGTAATCGGGGGAACGGTGTGTGGGGTGCGTCACGTTCCAGTTGAATGATCTGGCGTGCCGCACACGCGAACACCGGCAGGGGGTGCCAGGTGAGTGCTTCCGGGCGTGACGAGGCCACCGACGATCTGCTCGCAGCGCTGCTCGACGGGATGGACGCCGCCCTGTGCGCGTTCGACGCGGACGGCGTGGTCACCCACTGGAACCGCGAGGCGGAACGGATCCTGGGCTGGTCCGCCGCCGAGGCCGTCGGACGCAAGGGCTTCGCGGGGTGGGCGGCCCGCTCCGCCGACGCGCAGGACGTGCAGGACCGGCTCATGGCCGCCCAGGACGGGCCGGGCCGGCAGGTCCACGAGTTCGCGCTGCTGACCAAGGACGGCGGCCGTGTCCTCGTACGGACCCAGTCCGCCGGCGTACCGGGCGCGGACGGCAGACCCGCCGGGGTGTACTGCGCCTTCAGCGAGGTGCACGCCCAGATCGACCTGGAGCGGTCCATCGCGCTGAGCGAGGCCCTCATGGAGGACGCCTCGTGGGGCGTCGTGCTCGTCGACGTCGACCTGCGCCCCGCCGTGGTCAACGCGCACGCCGCGCGCGCCTTCGCCGCCGGCCGCACCGCCCTCCTCGGGCGGCCGCTCGGGGAACTGCTGGCCCAGGGCGTGGAGGAGCTGGAGGGCGCCCTCCAGCACGTGCTCGCCGAAGGCGCGCCGCCCGCGCCGGTCGAGCTGTGGGTGACGGTGCGCACGGCGGAGGGGCTGCGCCGGTGCTGCTGGCGCTGCGGGTTCCTGCGGCTCGCCTCGCCGCTCGCGGAGGAGCCGGTGCCGCTCGGCGTCGGCTGGCTGTTCCAGGACGTCACCGAGGCCCGCCAGGCCCAGCTGGACACCGCGCGGCTGCGGTTCCGGTCCCACCAGCTGCACCGCGCGGGGCGGGCCGCCGCGGAGTGCGAGGATCCGGCCGAGGCGGCCGCCGTACGCCTGGACTTCGCCCTCGCGGGCTTCGCCGACCACGTACTGCTCGACGTCCTCGACCCCTCCGCCGGGCCCGAGCGCCGCCGCCTCCTGCGGTCCGCCGCGTCGCCGCCGGCGCTGCCCGGGCCGGGATCGATCCCCGTGCCGTACGAGGCCGGGCACCCGGCGCTCCAGGCGCTGGACCGCGTCGGCTCGGTACGGGCCTCCGCCCCGCGCGGGGCGCAGGACGCGGCGTGGGCGCGGGCCCGCCGCTGGCAGGAGGACGCGGCGCACGCGCTGTGCACGGTGCTGCGCAGCCGGGGCCGGACCCTGGGCACGCTGACGTTCCTGCGCGGGCCCTCGCGGCCGGCCTTCGAACGCGCGGACGCGGCGTACGCGGAGGAGGTCGCGGCCCGCGTCGCCGCCGACCTGGACCTGTCCTCCCGGGACTCCCCCCAGCACTAGGGGCAAGGGCAAGGGCAGGGGCGAGCCGGGCCGGACCCGCCCGGCTCGCCCCACCCTCCCCCTCGCCCCGACCCTCACCCTCAGATGACGCCCTGGGCCAGCAGTGCGTCCGCCACGCGTTCGAATCCGGCGATGTTGGCGCCGGTCACGTAGTCGCCCGGAGCCCCGTAGCGGGCGGCCGTCTCGTGGGCAACCGCGTGGATCGACCGCATGATGTCCGCGAGTTCCTCCTCGACGCGCCGCGCGGTCCAGGACACCCGGCCGGCGTTCTGCGCCATCTCCAGGGCGCTGGCCGCGACACCGCCGGCGTTCGCCGCCTTGCCGGGGCCGAAGGCGATGCCCGACTGGTGGAAGAACCGGACGGCCGCGGGCGTGGTGGGCATGTTGGCACCCTCCGAGACCGCCTGGACGCCGCCGCGCACCAGGGCCAGCGCGTCGGCCTCCGTCAGCTCGTTCTGCGTCGCCGAGGGGAAGGCCACGTCCGCGGGGACCTCCCAGACCCGGCCGCCCGGGACGAAGCGCGCGGAGCCCCCGCGGCGCACCGCGTACTCGCTGACGCGACCGCGCTCGACTTCCTTGATCTGCCGCAACAGGGCGAGGTCGATGCCCTTGTCGTCGATCACGTACCCCTGCGAATCGGACGCCGTGAGCGGGTTCGCCCCGAGCTGCTGCAGCTTCTCGATCGTGTGCAGAGCCACATTGCCCGAACCGGAGACCACGGCGGTCAGCCCGTCCAGGACCGTGCCGCGCACCGCGAGCATCTCGGCGGCGAAGAGCACGCTGCCGTAGCCCGTGGCCTCGGGCCGGATCGCAGAACCGCCCCAGCCCGCGCCCTTGCCCGTCAGCACACCCGCCTCCCACCGGTTGGTGATCCGCCGGTACTGACCGAACAGGTAACCGATCTCCCGGCCACCCACACCGATGTCACCCGCCGGCACATCGGTGTGCTCCCCGATGTGCCGGTACAGCTCCGTCATGAACGACTGACAGAACCGCATCACCTCCGCATCTGACCTCCCCTGCGGATCGAAGTCACTGCCACCCTTGCCCCCACCGATCCCCAACCCGGTCAGCGCATTCTTGAACACCTGCTCGAAACCCAGGAACTTCACCACACCGATGTCCACCGACGGATGAAAACGCAAACCCCCCTTGTACGGGCCCAGCGCACTGTTGAACTCCACCCGGAACCCACGGTTCACCCGCACCCGGCCCCGGTCGTCCGTCCACGGAACCCGGAAGACGATCTGACGCTCGGGTTCCAGGAGCCGTTCCAGTACCCCGGCCTCCGCGTACTCGGGGCGCGCGGCGAGCACGGGGGCGAGGGTGTCCAGCACCTCCCGTACGGCTTGGTGGAACTCGGGCTGGGCGGGGTTGCGACGCTCGATGTCGGCCCGCAGGTCGTCCAGCCTGTCCTTCGGATCCTTCACGGTGCAGTCCAATCGGGGGTCGCCGGCGGCCCTGTGGGCCCGGATCGGGGAGCGTAACCCGAGGCCGGCCGGCCCTCGCGAGACTTTGTGATCTTCCAACAAGGACCGTGCGGACGCGCCCGGTTGCGCCCGGAGCGGTGACGCCGAGGGCGGCGGCGCGAGCTGCCCGCGCAGCACGTACGGCGCCCGCACGACGACCGCGGGCGCCGACGCGGGTCAGCTTCCCGGAAGGGTCTGCTGGAGCCAGTCGAAGACGACCTCGCAGTGCAGCTGCGGTGCCATCGGGGAGCAGTGGAGCTGGGCGCCCTGAGCCGCGGTGAGCTTGAGGTAGTCCTTGGGCGAGGTGAGCTTGTCGTACATCTGGCGCGGCTGGCCCGGGTAGAACTGCTCGTCGTCGTAATCCAGCACCAGGGTGGGCGCCTTGATGCGGCCGACCACGGAGCTGATGGAGAGTGCCTGGATCCGGGTGGCCGGGGTGTAGAAGTCGGTGAACAGCTTGCCCTGGCGGGCTTCCAGCATCGCCGGGATGGAGAAGGGCTCGAAGCGCTTCTTCATGACGGCGGCCGCGGCCGGCGGGAGTTCGGGAACGACCTCCTTGTTCCAGATGTCGTTCGTCTCCTCCTTGCCGGGCGTGAGGATCTTCCGGATCTCGGGCGGGAAGCCGAGCCACGGCTCGACGCAGCCGGGCATGGCGACCAGTGCGGCGATCCGGTCGTCGAAGGCTGCGGCCCGGGGGGCGAGGTCGCCGGCCATGCTCAGGCCCGTCAGGGCGATCCGGTTCGGATCCACGTCGGGGCGGGCGGACAGCCAGTCGACGAGGGGGCTGACGACCTTCTCCCAGGTGGGGGTGAACACCACCCGGTCGACGAAGAGCAGCTGCCCCTGTCCCGGGCCGTCGTAGACGAGCGCGTTCCAGCCGCGCGCGAGGGCGGCGGGGACGCCGTAGGTCCACATGTCGACGTTCTGGCCGTCGCTGCCGTTGGTCAGGATCACGGTGGGCCGCGGGGTGTTCGACTCGTCGGGGCGGAAGAACCACACCGGGAGCGGGGTCGTGCCGTACGGGACGGTGGCCTTCACGGCGGCCGGTTCGCACAGGTCGCAGAAGGTGTCCCAGGCGCCCCGGCCCGCCTTGTACAGCTGCTCCTCGCTGCCCGGGTCGTCGGTACCGAGGACGAAGAAGAGGGCCTGCCCGTAGTACTGGGCGGCGCGCAGGGCCCGGAACCGTCTGGTCTGGTCGTCGGCCGGCGCGCCCGGCGGCGCCTTGAGCAGCTGGTCGCCGAGGGCACGGAACGTCCTGACGTACGTCTGCGCGGAAAGGCCCGCCTGGTTGATCGCGTTCACGGCGGTGAGGACCTCGCCGACCTCGCTGGAGCCGGCGCCGGCGGCGCCGAGGGCGAGGAGGCCGTTGAAGTTGTAGGCGGGGTCCTTGAAGAGCGTCATCGCGCCCGGGGTGGGGTTGTCCGCGGCCTCGCGGGTCGGGGCGGACCCGCTGGGTGTGGGCGCAGCCGCTCCGGTGACGCCCCCGGGCGCGCAGCCTGCGGCGAGTGCCGCCGCCCCCGCGCCGGCGACGAGCAGGGCGCGGCGGGTGGGGCCGGACTCACGGTCATTGCGTACGCGTGCCATACCCGCCGACCGTAGTACCGACCTGCCGCGCCGGCCTCCCGTGTGCTCCGAACGGGTCCCGCCCGGGGGTGCGGCACGACGTGCCCCACCCGCTGCGGCTGCGGAGCCAGGCGTGTTCGAGAAGTCCCGCCTGGCTCGCGACGCCCTCCGGGCACCCGGCGCTACTTCGCGGACAAGCTAGTGCCGGTTCTGGCCGACCTGGGACGGGGAGGGCAGGCTCCACAGGTGGTCCGGGGTGACGATCTCGGTCACGGCCTTGCCGAGCGTGGTGCTGTACGAGCCGCCCTGGTCCATGTCGGAGTTGACCAGGATCACCATCGTGGCCTTCTCCTCGGGGAGTTGGGCGGCGATCGTCTCGTAGCCCGGCAGCTCGCCGTTGTGCCCGAGCCAGCCGTTGACGTCGGCGATGCCGAGGCCGTACGAGATCCCCGGCACGCCCACCGGCTCGGTCCGCAGCCGCTGCGCCTGCGTCGCGGGGGTCAGCAGCCGGCCGCCGACGAGCGCCGGGACCCAGGCGTGCAGGTCGTCGAGCGTGGAGACGGCGGAACCAGCGGCCCACGCCCAGGAGGGGTTCCAGTCGGTCGCGTTGACGACGGCGCCGCTCGGGGAGAAGCCCGTGTACCCCTCGGCGTGCGGTTCGGGGAAGTCGGTCCCGCTCGGCAGGGAGGTGTCCGTCAGCTTCAGCGGGGCGAAGACGTGGTGACGGAGGTAGCCGTCCAGGGGCTGTCCGGACATCTCCTCCAGCAGGAGACCGAGGAGGATCGTATTGGTGTTGCTGTACTCCCACTTGGCCCCGGGCGCGAAGTTCGGGGGGTGCGCGAAGGCGTGGCCGAGCAGCTCGCGCGGGGTGAACTCGCGGTGCGGGTCGGCGCGCAGGGCGGCGAGGAACTTCGCGTCCTCGGTGTAGTTGAAGAGGCCGCTGCGCATGCCGGCGAGCTGACGCAGGGTGATCTTCCCGCCTCCGGGCACGCCGTCCACGTACTTCGAGATCGGGTCGTCCAGCGCGATCCGCCCCTGGTCGACCAATTGGAGGACGGCGGTGACGGTGAAGGTCTTCGTCACGCTGCCGATGCGCATGGAGAGGTCGGACTTCATGGGGATGCCGGACCGGGTGTCGGCGGTGCCGAAGGCCCTCACGTACTCGCCGCGGCCGGGCAGCCACACGCCGACGATCGCGCCGGGGATCTTGTCGCGCTTCATGGCCCCGCCGATGGCCGCGTCGAGCCGGCGCACCGTCGCGGGGTCGAGCGCCTGCGGTACGGCCGCCGCCGCGCCGGTCGCGGTGGCCGTACCGGCGGCGGGTACCGCCACCGCCGCCCGCGCGGGGGCGGCCGGGGCGGCGGCGACGCC
>NZ_JBEOXU010000012.1:0-81244 GCF_040296725.1 Streptomyces sp. NPDC002044 | reverse complement strand
CTATCTCCCCCCCCGCGTTGGCACACACCTGGGCGTTCTCTTTGTTTTTTTGCCGGCCGACAAGATCCGAAGGAGACGACCTGACCGTCCGAAGGGATCCCATGCGCACGCGCCACATCTACCACGCCGTGGACTCGCACACCGAGGGCATGCCGACCCGCGTGATCACCGGGGGAGTCGGGGTGATCCCCGGCGCCACCATGGCCGAGAAGCGGCTCCACTTCATCGAGCACTCGGACCGCGTCCGCACCCTGCTGATGTACGAGCCGCGCGGCCACTCCGCGATGAGCGGCGCCGTCCTGCAGCCCCCCACCCGGCCGGACGCCGACTTCGGCGTCCTCTACATCGAGGTGTCGGGCCTGCTGCCCATGTGCGGCCACGGCACCATCGGGGTCGCCACCGTCCTCGTCGAGACCGGCATGGTGCCCGTCGTCGAGCCGGTCACCACCGTACGGCTCGACACCCCGGCCGGGCTGGTCAGCGTCGACGTCCGTGTCGAGGACGGCGCGGCCACCGCCGTCACCCTCACCAACGTGCCCTCCTTCAGCGTCGGCCTCGGCCTGAAGGCCGACGTCCCCGGGTACGGCACCGTCACCTACGACCTCGCCTACGGCGGCAACTTCTACGCCTTCGTGGAACTGGACGACCTCGGCCTGCCGTTCGACCGCGCCCGCAAGGACGACCTCCTCGCCGCCGGACTCGCCGTCATGGACGCGGTCAACGCCTGCGACGACCGGCCCGTCCACCCCGAGGACCCCGCCATCGCCGGCCTCAAGCACGTCTACCTCGCCGCCCCCGGATCCGACGCCCGCCGCTCCCGCCACGCCATGGCCATCCACCCCGGCTGGTTCGACCGCTCGCCCTGCGGTACCGGCACCAGCGCCCGCATGGCCCAGCTGCACGCCCGCGGACTCCTCGCGCTGGACACCGACTTCGCCAACGAGTCGTTCATCGGAACCGAGTTCACCGGCCGGCTGATCGGGGAGACCACCGTCGGCGGACTGCCGGCCGTCGTCCCCACCGTCACCGGACGCGCCTGGATCACCGGCACCGCGCAGTACTTCCTCGACCCGGCCGACCCCTTCCCCGGAGGATTCCTCCTGTGACCGTCCCCCCGGTGCGGACCACCGACTACCACGCCGCCGGCGAGCCCTTCCGGATCGTCGACCTCACCCGTGACCCGGTCGCGGCCGCGCCCGGCGACACCGTCGCCGAGCGCTGCGCCACCGCCATCGGCCCGGGGGGATCCGCAACCGCTCCGCGCCGGGGTCCGCTGGACGACGTACGGCGCCTGCTCGTGCGGGAGCCGCGCGGGCACGCCGGGATGTACGGCGGGTTCGTCGTGCCGCCCGACGACGACGGAGCCCACTTCGGCGTCCTGTTCTGGCACAAGGACGGATACTCCACCGCCTGCGGCCACGGCACCATGGCGCTCGGCGCCTGGGCCGTGGACACCGGCCGGGTCGCAGCCCCCGACGACGGCGACGTCCAGGTGCGCATCGACGTGCCGTCCGGCCGGGTCACCGCCACCGTGCACCGGGGCGGCGGCCGCACCACCGGGGTCACCTTCCGCAACGTCCCGGCGCGGGTCGGCGCCCGCAAGGTGCCCGTCGCCACCTCGGTGGGCGTCGCCGAGGTGGACCTCGCGTACGCGGGGGCCTGTTACGCCTCCGTCGCCGCCCGGGACCTCGGCCTGGACGTCTCGCGCGAGGCACTGCCCGGCCTGGTCCGGGCCGGCCGGGAGATCCGGGCCGCGCTGGCCGGGCACCCCGCCACCTGGCACCCGGGCGGAGCGCTGCTCTCCGGCGTGTACGGGGTGATCTTCCACGAGGAACTGCCCGACACCCCCTTCGGGCCGCACCAGCGCAACGCCACCGTCTTCGCCGACGGGCAGGTCGACCGCTCGCCCTGCGGCTCCGGCACCTCGGCGCGGCTGGCGCTGCTCGCGCAGGACGGGCGGCTCGGCCCGGGGGAGGACCTGCTCCACGAGTCCGTCACCGGCACCGTGTTCACCGGCCGGATGCTGCCGGGCGCCGTCACCGAGGTCACCGGGACCGCCTACCGGACCGGGGAGCACACCTTCCTGAGCGACCCGTACGACCCCCTCGGCACCGGCTTCGCGCTGTGAACGGACCCGGCGGGGCGCGGATCCCGCAGTTCGGCGCCGAGGAGACGGCCCGGCTGGTCACCCCGGCCGCGGCGGTCGAGGCCCTGGCCGCGGCCCTGCGGGACGGGCCCGACCCGGAGGGCTGTCCGCGGCGCACCGCGGTGCCCGTGCCCGGCGGGGAACTGCTGCTGATGCCCGCGGCGTCCGGGGCGTACGCCGGGGTGAAGATCGCCGGGGTCGCGCCCGGGAACGCGGCCCGCGGGCTGCCCCGGATCACCGGCTCCTACCTGCTGCTGGACGGCCCCACCCTGCGGCCGCTGGCCCTGTTCGACGGCGCCGCCCTCACCGCGCTGCGCACCCCGGCGGTCTCGGCCCTCGCCGTACGCCACCTCGTGCCGGCCGGGCGGCCGCTGCGGCTGGTGCTCTTCGGCTCGGGGCCGCAGGCGTACGGGCACCTGGACGCGCTGCTCGCCGTACGGGAGCTGGCCGGGGCGGTGGTGGTGGCCCGCGATCCGGCGGGGGCGCGCGAGCTCGCCGCCTACGCCCGCTCCCTGGGCGCGCCCGCCCGGGCCGGCGGGCCCGGGGACGTGGCCGACGCGGATCTGGTCGTCTGCTGCACCACGTCCCGCGCACCGCTCTTCGACGGGAGCCTGGTCGGTCCGGGTGCCACCGTCGTCGCCGTCGGCTCGCACGAGCCGACGGCCCGGGAGACGGACACCGGCCTCGTGCGGAGGTCGGCCGTGTACGTGGAATCGCGTGCGGCGGCCCTGCGGGAGGCGGGGGACCTGCTGATCCCGGAGGCGGAGGGCGCCATCGGCCCCGGTCACATCGTCGGCACCCTCGCCGATCTGGTGGCCGGGCGGCTGCCGCCGGGCGGGCGGGCGCCGGTTTGTCCACAGCTCTTCAAGAGTGTCGGCATGGCCTGGGAGGATCTTGCCGTGGCGGCCGCTTTGTTCCAGGCCGCCGGGGCGAACAGCGCAACGTGACATTGTACGCTGTTCCTCTGCGATGTTCCGGAGGAAATGCAATGGGTGACCTGAAGCAGCACAGTCTCATCAAGGCCCAGGAACGGCTCCGCGACCAGGTCGGCCACGCCCTCCGAGCAGCCCTGATAGCGGGTGAGCTGCGCCCCGGGAGCGTCTACTCCGCCCCCGGCCTCGCGGCCGAACTCGGCGTCTCGGCCACCCCGGTGCGCGAGGCCATGCTCGACCTGGCCCGCGAGGGACTGGTCGAGCCGGTCCGCAACAAGGGCTTCCGCATCACCGAGGTCAGCGAGCGCGACCTCGACCAGTACACCGAACTGCGCACGATGATCGAGGTGCCGACCATCGGCCGGATCACGAAGATCGCCACCGCCGAGCAGCTGGAGGCGCTGCGGCCCATCGCCGAGGAGATCGTCACCAGCGCGCGCGAGCACAACCTCATCGGCTACCTGGAGGCGGACCGCCGCTTCCACCTCACCCTGCTCGGCCTCGCGGGCAACGACCGGCTGGTCGAGACCGTGGGCGACCTGCGCAAGCGCTCCCGCCTGTACGGGCTCACGGGCCTCGACGAGGCCGGCAAGCTGGTGTCCTCGGCGCAGGAGCACATCGAGCTGCTGGACCTGATGCTCACCGGCGACGCGGAGGCGGCCGAAGCCTGCATGGTCCGCCACCTCGGCCACGTCCGCTCGCTCTGGGCCCAGGGCCGCGACGAACCGGTCGGCCGCGTCCCGGGCCGCCTCGGCTCCGGCCTCTAGAGCGCCTCCCGGAGGGGCCGTCAGGCGCCGGGCCTGATCAGGACCTTGCCCTGGACGTGGCCGTTCTCGCTGTGGCGCTGCGCGTCGGCGGCCCCCTCCAGGGGGAAGACCGAGTCGATGGGGAGGCGGACCCGGCCCGCCTCGACCAGCGGCAGCACCTCGGTGACCGCCTCCGCGAGCGAGCCGGCCTCGCCGGTGAAGCGGACGCCGTGCTCGGCCGCACCGACGGGGTCGACGATGGTGACGACCCGGTCCGGGGCGCCGGTCAGCGCGACCGAACCGGCCAGTTCACCGCGGCCCGAACAGTCCAGGACGGCGTCGACGCCCTGCGGGGCCATGGCGCGCACCCGGTCGAAGAGGCCGTCGCCGTACAGGACCGGGCTGATGCCGACCTCGCGGAGGAAGGCGTGGTTCCGGGTCGCGGCCGTGCCGATCACGGCGGCGCCGCGGGCCCGGGCGATCTGCCCGGCGAGCAGACCGACACCGCCCGCCGCGGCGTGGATCAGCAGGGTCTGGCCCTCGCGGACGTCGAGCAGGCGCAGGGTGCGCCAAGCCGTCTCGGTCGCCACGGGCAGGGCCGCGGCCTCCTCGAAACCGAGCCAGTCGGGCTTGGCGACGAGGTCTCCGGCGGCGGCGAGGTCGTACTCCGCGGCGGCGCCGCGGTCGGCCGAGCCGCCGAAGACCGCCTGGCCGGGGTGCCACTGGTGCACGCCGGGACCCACCGCGTCGACGATGCCGGACAGCTCCAGGCCGGTGCCCACCGGCTCGGCCAGGGGCTCGCCGCCGCTGAGGTAGCCGCGGCGGACCTTCCAGTCGAGGCCGTTGACCCCGGCGGCCGTCACCTTGACGCGGACCTGGCCCTCCCCGGGCTCGGGCAGCGGCACCTCCTCCAGGCGCAGGACGTCGGCGTCGCCGTACTCGCTGAAACGGATGGCCTTCGGCATGGGGGCTCCTGGGGAGGCGGCGGTCGGGGGCCGGTGCGGGATACAGGGTGCGGGACGGGCCCTTCCCGGCATGCGAGCCGTCGCGCGCCGCGCGCACGGATGCCCCTGAACGGCGCTCGCCGCCGCCCCGGATCCGCCGCCGGCCCCCGAGGCCCGCCGCCGCCCCAGGAGGCCCGCGCCCGGTTCCGGCGCCCCGGCCCGACGCGCCGTCAGCACGCGTTCGGACACGGCTGGATAACGTCGGCCCCCACCCCTTGTCAGTGCAATTTCACATTACTATGTTACCGGTCACATCGTAGAGCGCGGCCCTTCACTGGAGTGACCCATGACCAAGCGCACCCAACTCGCCCTCGCCACCGCCCTGGTGGCCGCACTCGCACTCGGCGCGTCGGGCTGCTCCGACCCCGCCGCGAAGGGATCCGCCGGCGCGGGATCCGCCGGCGCGGGCGCCGCCAACCCGGCCGCCGCGAACGACGGGAAGGTGCTCGGCGGCACCCCGGTCAAGGGCGGCACGCTCACCGTCCTGTCCAACCAGGACTTCGCCCACCTCGACCCCGCCCGCAACTGGGTCATGCCGACCATGGACTTCGGCACCCGCCTGCTCTACCGCACGCTCGTCACCTTCAAGGCCGAGCCCGGCAAGGCCGGGAGCGAGCTGGTCCCCGACCTCGCCACCGACCTCGGCACCCCCTCCAACGGCGGCCGCACCTGGACCTTCACCCTCAAGGAGGGCGTGAAGTACGAGGACGGCTCGCCCGTCAGGGCCCAGGACGTCAAGTACAACGTCGAGCGCTCCTTCGCCCCCGACCTCACCGGCGGCCCCGACTACGCCGCCCAGTACCTGGCCGGCACCGAGGGCTACAAGGGCCCTCTCCAGGGCCGGCACCTCGACTCCGTGAAGACCCCCGACGACCGGACGATCATCTTCGAACTGAAGCGCCCCGTGGCCGAGTTCTCCGCGACCGCCACCCTTCCCACCTTCGCCCCCGTCCCCCAGTCGCAGGAGAAGGGCACCCAGTACGACGCCCGCCCGTTCTCCTCCGGCCCGTACAAGATCGAGTCCTACGACCGCGACAAGAAGCTGGTCCTGGTCCGCAACGAGCACTGGGACGCCGCCACCGACACCGTCCGCAAGGCCTACCCGGACCGGTTCGTCGTCGTCATGGGCCTCAAGGGCGGCCAGATCGACGACCGGATCATCGCCGGCGAGGGCGCCGACGCCTCCACCGTCCAGTACGCCGACATGCGCCCCGAGAGCGCGCCCAAGGTCCTTCCCAAGGCCGACGTCAAGGCGCGGCTGCTCGCCGAGTCGCAGGGCTGTACCGAGATGCTCCACCTGAACAACTCCCGGGCCCCCTTCGACGACCCCAAGGTCCGCGAGGCCGTGCAGTACGCCGTCGACAAGGAGGCCGTGGTCACCGCGGGCGGCGGCCCGGCCCTCAACGAGGTCGCCACCGCCTACCTGCCCCCGGCGCTCTCCGGCGGCCGGCAGGCCGACACCCTGAAGATCGCCCCGGCGGGCGACCCGGCCAGGGCGAAGGAACTGCTCAAGGCCGCCGGCAAGGAGAAGCTGAAGGTCTCCCTGTCGGTCTCCACCGGCGACAAGGGCAAGGCGGAGGCCCTCCAGCAGGGCCTGTCCCGCGCCGGCATCGAGGTCGTCGTCGACACCGTCGACCCGGGTGCCTACTACGACGTCATCGGCGACCTGTCCACCACGCCCGACATGTCGCTCAGCGGCTGGTGCCCCGACTACCCCTCCGGCTCCACCTGGATCCCCTTCGTCTTCGACGGACGCACCATCAAGGACAAGGGCAACCAGGGCAACTACAGCCAGTTCCGCGACGACGCGACGATGAAGCGGATCGACGAGATCAACGCCATGGCCGACGCAAAGCAGGCCAACCAGTCCTGGATCGACCTCGACGCGGAGCTGATGAAGAAGTCCCCGTCCGTCCCGCTCATCCTGGAGCGCAAGCCGCTGCTCGTCGGCCCCAACGTCGCGGGCGCCTTCGGCCACCCCGTGTGGACCGGCACCATCGACTATGCCGCCGTCGGCCTCAAGGACCCCGCCAAGAGCCAGGGCTGAGGCCGGACGAACACCCCGCACCCCGCGATGACCACCACCGCACCCGCCGCCGGAGTACCGGAGGCGACGGAGGTCCCGCCGGGCGGCAGCCCCTGGCAGCTCGCCCGGCGGGAACTCCGCCGCCGCCCCGCCGTCCGCGTCAGCCTCTGCGTCGTCCTCCTCTTCGTCCTCATGGCCGTCACCGCCCCCTGGCTGGGCGCGCTCGGCGGCTGGTCCCCCGAGGAGTTCGACAAGACCGCCATCGACCCCTACCTCGGAGGCCAGCCGCTGGGCTCCTTCGGCGGGATCAGCGCCGAGCACTGGCTCGGCGTCGAACCCGTCACCGGCCGCGACCTGTTCGCCCGCGTGGTCCACGGCGCCCAGGTCTCCCTCCTGATCGCCTTCGCCGCCACCGCCATCGTGGTGGTCACCGGCACCGCCGCCGGGATCGCCGCCGGCTACTTCGCCGGCCGCACCGACGCCGTCCTGTCCCGGCTCATGGACCTGACCATGTCGTTCCCCTCGCTGATCTTCATGATCGCGATGCTGTCCGTGGCCAAGGACGTCAACCGGATCGTGCTCATGACCGCCGTCATCGGCGTCTTCGGCTGGCCCGGCGTCGCCCGCGTCGTCCGCGGCCAGACCCTCTCCGTCAAACACCGCGAGTACGTCGACGCCGCCCGCGTCGGCGGCGCCGGATCCTGGCGCATCCTGACCCGCGACATCCTGCCGGGCGTCTCGGGCCCGGTCATCGCCTACACCACCCTGCTCATCCCCGGCATGATCAGCACCGAGGCGGCGCTCAGCTACCTCGGCGTGGGTGTCCGCCCGCCCACACCCTCCTGGGGCCAGATGATCGCCGAGTCCGTCGCCTTCTACGAGACCGACCCCATGTACTTCGTCATCCCCAGCGTCTTCCTCTTCCTCGCGGTACTCGCCTTCACCCTGCTGGGCGACGCCCTGCGCGACATCCTCGACCCGAGGGGCGGCCGCACGTGATCCTCTACCTCGCCCGCCGGCTCCTGGCCCTCGCCGGCGTGCTCCTCGCCATCGCCGCCGTCACCTTCCTGATCTTCCACGTCCTGCCCTCCGACCCGGCCGCCGCCGCCTGCGGCAAGACCTGCAGCGCCGAGCGGCTGGCCGACGTACGGGCCTACCTCGGCCTCGACCAGCCGCTGTGGCGCCAGTTCGCCGACTTCCTGACCGGGATCTTCACCGGGCGCACCCTCGGCACCGGCCCGTACGCGGTGGACTGCGGTTTCCCCTGCCTGGGCTACTCCTACGAGAACTCCCAGCCCGTCTGGGACCTGC
Source organism: Streptomyces sp. NPDC002044 (assembly GCF_040296725.1). Lineage (NCBI taxonomy): Bacteria > Bacillati > Actinomycetota > Actinomycetes > Kitasatosporales > Streptomycetaceae > Streptomyces > Streptomyces sp. NPDC002044. The sequence continues at coordinate 73,079 of NZ_JBEOXU010000012.1, read as the reverse complement.
TGACGGACCGGCTCCCCGTCTCCGCGTCGCTCGCCGCCGGCGCCGCCGTCCTGTGGCTCGTCCTCGGCCTGGGCGCCGGGGTCACCGCCGCCCTGCGCAAGGACACCGCCACCGACAAGGCCCTGATGGTCGGCGCGGTCGCCGCCGCCTCGCTGCCCGTCTACTTCACCTCCGTCCTGCTCATCCACGGGGTCATCCGCGTCGCCGGACTGCTGCCCTACCCCGCCTACCGGGCGTTCACCGACGACCCCCTGTCCTGGGCCGCCAACCTGCTGCTGCCCTGGACGGCGCTCGCCCTGCTGTACGCGGCCATGTACGCCCGCCAGAGCCGCGGTTCGATGATCGAGGCCATGGCCGAGCCGTACATCCGCACCGCCCGCGCCAAGGGCATGCCCGAGCGCACCGTCGTCGTCAAACACGGGCTGCGCTCCGGGATGACCCCCATCCTCACCCTCTTCGGCATGGACCTCGGCGGGCTCCTCGCCGGAGCCGTCATCACCGAGTCCATCTTCGGACTCCCCGGCGTCGGGCGGCTGTTCTACGGCGCGCTGGTCAGCTCCGACCAGCCGGTCGTCCTCGGGGTCACCCTGCTCGCCGCGTTCTTCATCGTCGTCGCGAACCTCGCGGTCGACCTCCTGTACGCCGTCATCGACCCGAGGGTGAGGTACTGATGGCCGCGGCCGCGAACACCCCGCTGCTCCACGTGCGCGACCTGTGCGTCACGTTCACCACCCCGCGAGGCCCGGTACGGGCCGTCGACTCCCTCGGCTTCACCGTCGAAGCCGGGCGCACCCTCGGGATCGTCGGCGAGTCCGGCTCGGGCAAGTCCGTCACCTCCCTCGCCCTGATGGGCCTGCACCGGGGCGGCGCCGAGGTCAGCGGTTCCGTCGCCCTCGCCGGACGGGAGCTGACCGGCCTCTCCGAGCGGCGGCTGTCCGCCGTACGGGGCCGCCGCATCGCGATGATCTTCCAGGACCCGCTGTCCAGCCTGCACCCCTACTACACGGTCGGCGAGCAGATCGCGGAACACTACCGGGTGCACTTCAAGGCCCGGCGGGCCGCCGCCCGCGGACGGGCCGTCGACATGCTGGGCGAGGTCGGCATCCCGGAGCCCGCCCGCCGGGCGGGGGAGTACCCGCACCAGTTCTCCGGAGGCATGCGCCAGCGCGTGATGATCGCCATGGCCCTGGCCTGCGAGCCCGACCTGCTGATCGCCGACGAGCCCACCACCGCCCTCGACGTCACCGTGCAGGCCCAGATCCTGGAGCTGATCGCCCGGCTCCAGCAGGAACGCGGCCTCGGCGTCGTGATGATCACCCATGACCTGGGCGTCGTCGCCCGCGTGGCCCACGAGGTCCTCGTCATGTATGGCGGCCGCGCCGCCGAACAGGCCCCCGTCGACGAGCTGTTCGCCGACCCCGCCCACCCCTACACCCGCGGCCTGCTCGACTCGCTGCCCCGGCTCGACGACGCCGACGACGGCCCCCTGCCCTTCATCCCCGGCTCCCCGCCGTCCCTGCTCGCCCCGGCCCCCGGCTGCGCCTTCGCCCCCCGCTGCGGCCGCGCCGTCGCGCGGTGCACCGACGTACGGCCACGGCTCGCGCCGTACGGGGACGGGCCGCCGCGGACCGCGGCCTGCCACTTCGCCGGGACCCGGACCGCCGAGGAGGCATCCCCATGACCGGCACCGCCGCCACCGCCGCCAACCCGCCCGGGGACACCGGCGCCCCGCCGCTGCTGTCCGTACGGGACCTCACCATGACCTTCCCCGGGAAGCGGTCCGTGACCGGGCGCCGGGGGGCGCCCGTGCGCGCCGTCGACGGGGTCTCCTTCGACCTGATGCCCGGCCGCACCCTCGGCCTGGTCGGGGAGTCGGGCTGCGGGAAGTCCACCACCGGCCGGATGCTCGTACGGCTGCTGGAGCCCACCTCCGGCACCGTCGCCTTCGAGGGCCGCGACATCAGCCGGCTCTCCCAGGCGGCCCTGCGGCCGCTGCGCCGCAACATCCAGATGGTCTTCCAGGACCCCCACTCCTCCCTCAACCCCCGCCAGACGGTGGCCCGGATCATCTCCGACCCGCTGCTGGTGCGGGGCTGGAGCGCCCGGGACGCCCGCCGCCGGGCCGCCGAGCTGATGGACCTCGTCGGGCTGATCCCCGAGCACATCGACCGCTACCCGCACGAGTTCTCCGGCGGCCAGGCCCAGCGCATAGGCATCGCCCGCTCGCTGTCCACCAGCCCCCGGCTGATCATCGCCGACGAGCCGGTGTCCGCCCTCGACGTGTCCGTACAGGCCCAGATCGTGAACCTGATGGAGCGGCTGCGCGCCGAGCTGGGGCTCGCGTACGTGTTCATCGCGCACGACCTGTCGGTGGTCAAACGGGTCAGCGACCGCGTCGCCGTCATGTACCTCGGCCGGATCGTGGAGATCGGGGACCGCGCGTCCCTCTACGAGACCCCGCAGCACCCGTACACGCGGGCCCTGCTGTCCGCCGTCCCGCTGCCCGACCCGGCGGCGGAACGGCGGCGGGAGCGGATCGTGCTGCTCGGCGACCCTTCCCCGAGCTCTCCACTTCGTTCGAGCGGGGGAGGCCCCAATAGCCCGGCCGCTCCACCCCCCGGCTGCGCCTTCCACCCGCGCTGCTTCAAGGCGCGGGACATCTGCCGCACCGAACGGCCGGTGCTGCGGCCCGCCGCCTCCCGCGAGGTGGCCTGTCACTTCCCGGGTGACTGACGGGGACCACGGGAAGAGGCGGGGCCCCGGAGCCGATGGCGTCTGCGGGGCCCCGCCGCACCCTCCGTCCGGAGGTGACGGGCCTCAGCCCAGCACCTCGCGGAAGAACTCCAGCTCCAGGGCCATCACCTTCTCCCGGGTCCCGCCCGGCGTCATGTGGGTGACCCCCGGCAGCGCCAGCAGGCGGTGCGGGCGGCCCGCGTCGGTCAGGGCCCGGGACAGGCGCAGCGTGTGGGACGGGTGCACGTTGTCGTCGGCCAGGCCCGTGGTCAGCAGCAGCGGCCGGGTCAGCTTCGGGGCGTCGGGGATCAGCGCGTCCCGCTCGTAGACCCCCGGGTCCTCCTGCGGCAGGCCGAGGTACCGCTCGGTGTACGCGGTGTCGTAGTGCCGGAAGTCCGTCGGCGCGGCCCCGGCCGACGCCGCGTGGAAGACGTCCGGGCGGCGCAGCACGGCCAGGGCGGACAGGTAGCCGCCGTAGGACCAGCCGCGCACCCCGACCCGGCCGAGGTCGAGGTCCGGGTGCCGGGCGCCGAGTGCGTGGAGGGCCGCGACCTGGTCCTCCAGGGTGACCCCGGAGAAACCGCGGTACACGGCGTGCGTGAAGGCGGGCGAGACGTACGGGGTGCCGCGGTTGTCGGTGGTCACCACCGCGAAGCCCCGGTCGGCCCACCACTGCTTGGCCTGCCAGCGGCGCGGCTCGGCGCTGACGTCCTGGTAGCCGGGGCCGCCGTACGCGTCCACCAGCACCGGCAGCCGCCGCCCGGGCACGTGGCCGCGGGGCAGCACCAGGGCGGTGGGTACCCCGTGCTCGGTGACCCGCTCCAGCACCGGCGCCACCCGGTACGGCAGCGGCTGGGACAGGTCGGCGGGGGTGAACTCCCGCCCGTCGGGGGTGCGTACGGTCCGCCGGATCCCGTCGGCGTCGGCGTGGGTCAGCAGCAGCGTCCCGGCGTCGGCGAGCACGCTGTTGACCCCGGGGCCGTCGGCGAGCGGGGTCGCCGCTCCGGTCTCGGGGTCGAGCAGCAGGACCTGCTGTTCCGAGGGGTCGCGCAGCCCGGCCTCGACCAGCAGCCGTCCCCCGTGGACACCGGCCGCGCGGCGGACCTGGATCCCGTCCCCGGTGAGCGGGACGCCGTCGACGGCGAGGCCGCGCGCCGCCCCGCCCGGGGTGTCGGCGGCGGTCAGCATCCGCCCGTCGGGCAGCCGGGCCGGGGTGCCGGGCACCATCGGGTCGACCCACCGGGGGTGTTGGGTGCGCGACAGCTCCCGGGTGCGGCCGGTGGCCGGGTCGGCGCGGAGCAGCAGGACGGTGCGCTGGAGCCGGTCGTGCACGGTCAGCAGGATCTCGCCGGCGGCCGTGCCTGCGGCGGCTGCGGCACTGGCTGCGTCCCCCGTGGCCCAGCCCGCGTCGGAGACGTACGGGTACGCCCCGGCGTCCCAGTCGACGCGCACCCGGGTGCCCGAGGTGCCGAGCACCCACAGCTGGACGTCCGCGTTGGGGCCGCCGGCCTCGGGGTAGGCGAAGTCCTCGGCCGGGAGTTCGGGGTGGGCGGGGTCGGTGAACCAGCGCCGCTGGAGGGCTGATTCGTCGACGCGGGCGGCGAGCAGCGTCTGCCCGTCGGGGGACCACCAGTGCCCCCGGGAGCGGCCGAGCTCCTCGGCGGCGGCGAACTCGGCGATGCCCCAGCGGGCCCCGTCGTCGGGGCTGATCCGCCCGCCCGGGGCGAGGTGGAGGGCGTCCCCGGTGACGTACGCGGTGCGGGAGCCGTCCGCGTCGGGGCGGGGATCGAAGACGGGGCCCGCGACCGGGACCTCCTCGGGCGGGCCGGCCGCGCCGGCGGCGACCCGGTAGAGCCGCCCGTGGAGGGCGAAGACGGCGCTGCGGCCGTCGCCGGAGAGCGCGTACGAGCCGATCCCGGCGGCGACGAGCCGGATCCGCTCGCGCAGCCGGCGCTCGGCGACGGGGAGGCCGCCGGGCGCGGTGCCGGAACCGGCATGGGGCCGGGCGTCGGGCCCGGGGCCGGGCGGCCCGCCGGGGCACAGCTCGCGGGGGTCGGCGAGCCGGGTCTCGGCTCCGGTGGCCGTATCGAGCACCCAGAGGCTGTCGAGGGCGTCGGTGGGACCGGTGGAGCGGAGGAACCAGAGCAGCCCGCCGCCGTCCCCGAAGGCGAACGCGCGCGGGGCGCCGTACGTGAAGCGGGCGGTGTCGGCGGAGAGCCTGAGGAAGTCGTCCATAGTTGAAGTGTGACATGTGAAATATCACTGCTACTAGGCTGTTCGAGTGGTGACCCCTGGGGTGCGGGCTTAGCGTCGACTAGGTGGACCCGAACGCACTGCCGAACAGCAACGGGACCGACGGCAAGGTCCGATGGGGCGGGAACGGCCTCGCGCTGTTCGTGATCGCCTCCTGCCAGCTCATGGTCGTTCTCGACATCACCATCGTGAACATCGCGCTGCCGCACATCCAGACGGACCTCGGCTTCTCCACCGAGAGCCTCTCCTGGGTCGTCAACGCCTACACCCTCACCTTCGGCGGCCTGCTCCTGCTCGGCGGCCGGGCCGGCGACATCCTCGGCCGGCGGCGCGTCTTCATCTTCGGCGTCCTGCTCTTCGGCCTGGCCTCGCTGCTGGGCGGCTTCGCCCAGAACTCCGGCCAGCTGATGGCCGCCCGGGCCCTGCAGGGCGTCGGCGGAGCCATCGCCTCGCCGACCGCGCTCGCGCTGATCACCACCACCTTCCGCGAAGGCCCGGCACGAACCCGGGCGTTCGGCGTGTTCGCCGGCGTATCGGCGGCCGGCGGCGCGATCGGGCTGCTCGCGGGCGGTGTCCTCGTGGAGTGGCTCAACTGGCGCTGGGTGCTGTTCGTCAACGTCCCCATAGCCCTGCTGATCGCGCTGGCGACCCCCCGGGTCATCCGCGAGTCGAAACGGCACCCGGGCCACTTCGACGCCGCGGGGGCCCTGCTGTCCACGCTCGGCATGGTCGCGCTCGTCTACGGCTTCATCCGCGCGTCCCAGGACGGCTGGACGGACCCGCTCACCCTGGGCTCCTTCGGAGCCGCCGTGGTCCTGCTGGTCCTCTTCGTCCTGAACGAGCGGCGCTCGCCCCAGCCGATCACCCCGCTGCACATGTTCGCCGACCGCAACCGGGCCGGGACGTACGCGATCATGCTCTTCTTCGCCTGCGCGATCTTCGGCATGTTCTTCTTCCTGACCCTGTTCGTGCAGAACGTGCTGGGCTTCACCCCCATCCAGGCCGGGCTCGCCTTCCTGCCGGTCAGCGCGATGATCGCGGTGACGGCCGGACTCACCTCCCAGCTCCTGCCGAAGTACGGGCCGAAGCCGTTCATGGTCACCGGCTCGGTGCTCGCGGCGTCCGGCCTGGCATGGCTCACGCAGACCGACGTGCACTCGACCTACCTGGGCAGCATCCTGGGCCCGATGCTGCTGTTCAGCGCGGGCATGGGCATGCAGTTCGTCTCCCTGACGCTGATGGCGCTGTCCAACGTGCCCGACCGCGAGTCCGGCGCGGCCTCCGGACTGCTGAACACCATGCAGCAGGTGGGCGGTTCGCTGGGCCTGTCCATCCTGGTCACGGTGTTCGGTACCGCCAGCCGCAACGAGGCCAAGAACCAGGCGGGTTCTTTCCTGAGCACGGCGACCCCGGAGCAGAAGGCGTACTTCGTGCGGACGCGGGAGTACCCCAAGCCGTGGAGCGACCAGGTCCTGACCTCGGGCGTGAGCGCGGCCTTCGTGGCCGCGGCCGTCTTCACCCTGGCCACGGCGCTGATCGCCCTGTTCGTCATCCAGGTCAGACCCTCGGACCTCGAACGCCTCAAGGGCACCCACGCCCAGACGCCCTAGGGGGTTTCGTCGGACACCCCCTGGCCGGAAGGAAGCCGTCAGGCCCGCCGGGCCAGTACGTGGGCGTCCAGGAAGCCGCGGTCGGAGGCCGGGTCGTGGAGCAGCCGGGCGAACGGGACGAGGCCGGCGCCGGCCAGCAGGCCGGCGAAGCGGTCCACCGGCCAGCTGTAGGCGTCCGTCACCTTGTGGTCGAAGCGGACCGGCTCCGGCCCGTCGGTCGCGAAGAACGAGGCCAGCAGCAGGCCCCCCGGTACCAGGACCCGCACCTGCTCGGCGAGCAGCGCGGGCAACTCCCCGGGCGGGGTGTGGATCATGGAGTAGTGGGCCAGCACCCCGCCGAGCGCGCGGTCCCCGACCGGCAGTGCCTCCATCCGCGCCTCGTCGAACCGCAGCGCCGGATGGGCCCGCCGGGCGTGGCCGACCATGGCCGGGGAGAGGTCGAGCCCGAAGGCGTCCAGCCCCAGGTCGTGCAGTACGGCCGTCAGGTGTCCGGGCCCGCACCCGACGTCGGCCGCACGCGGGCTCCCCGTCGCGCGCACCAGCTCGGCGAAGGCGCCGATCATGGCCCGGGTGAACGGCCGCGTCTCCAGCCGGTCGGCGAACAGCGAGGCGTACAGCTCGACGACGCCGTCGTACGCCGCCCGGGTCTCGTTCTCGTACTCCGCCACGGGAGGGAGGCTACCTGCCTGCCGGACGCCGGATCCGGCAGCGGACGGGCCCCTCGGTCCGCAGGGTGATTCCGGCGCTGACCGGGATCTCGGTGTCCACGGCCTCGAACGCGTGGTCCCGCAGGATCATCGCCAGCGCGATCACCGACTCCAGCATCGAGAAGTGCTGCCCGATGCAGGCGCGCGGCCCGCCGCCGAAGGGGAACCACGCGTAGCGGTGCCGCCCGGCCTCGGCCTCCGGGGTGAAGCGGTCGGGGTCGAAGCGATCCGGGTCCGGCCAGTGCTCCGGGTGGCGGTGCGTCACCCACGGCGCCAGTATCACGTCGGCGCCCGCCGGAACGGTGTGGCCGCCGATCTCGGTGGCGGCCACCGCCTTGCGGCCGATGACGGGTGCGGCCGGGTAGAGCCGCATGGCCTCCTTGAGCACCTGCGTGACGTACGGCAGGCGGTCCAGGTCGGCGGCCCCGGGCGTACGGTCGCCCAGCACCCGGGAGATCTCCTCGCGCGCCCGGTCCTGCGCGGCCGGATGGCGGGCCAGCAGGTGCAGGGCGAAGGCGAGGGAGGTGGCGGTCGTCTCGTGCCCGGCGAGCAGGAAGATCAGGACCTGGTCGCGCAGCTCGGCGGCGTCGAACCCCCCGCCGGATTCCCCGCCTGTCTCCCCTCCCGTTTCCCCGCCGGTCAGCGGGTTGTCGGCGGCCGCGAGCAGCGTCAGCAGGTCCTCCCCGGGACCGTCCGAGGGGGCGGCGCGCCGCTCGCCGATGATCCGGTCGCAGACCGCGTACAACTCCTCCATCGCCGCAGCCGCCCGTCGGTTGGAGGGGGTGGGCCAGGTGCGCGGGATGGTGGCGGGGGAATAGCCGCGGCGCAGCACGTAGTCGGTGATGACGGGGAAGCACCGGTTGACGACCCCGACGGTGGCGTCCGAGTCGGTACCGAAGAGGATGCGGGAGACCGCGCGCAGCGCGAGGTGCGTCATCTCCTCGCAGACGTCGACGACCCCGTCACGGGCCGCCTGCCAGGAGTCGAGGGTGGCGCGGGTCTCGGCGGCGACGGCGTCGGCGTAACCGTCCACCCGGCGGCGCGTGAACAGCGGCTGCACCAGCCGCCGCTGGCGCAGGTAGTCCTCGTCCTGGCTGGTCAGCAGCCCGTTGCCGAAGGAGTTCCGGATCTCCTGGTAGAAGGCATTGTCCTTGCGGAAGTTGGCCGACTCCGAGGCGAGGACCTGCTGCGCGCCCTCGGGGGAGAAGACGCAGTACAGCCGCGCGCGCAGGCCGGGCGGCCCCGCGGTGATCCGTACGACGTCGCCGTGCCGGTGCCGGGCCCGCAGATAGGTGCCGAGCGAGTCCGCCTTCAGGTCGAGCAGCGACCCGAGGAGCGGGACCCCCGCCAGCCCCGGCACCGCCACACCCGCACCCGTACCCGCACCCGCATGCGCGTCCGTACCCGCGTCCGTACCCGCGTCCGTGTCCGTCCCCCGTGCCATGACCGCCCCCTCGTCCCGTACCGACGGCCTGATTCTGCCGAACGCCACGGCGCGGGGCGAGGCCCCGGCTCCCATCCGGCCGGATAACGCCGCCCACCGGCCTGCGGGGTCCTCCAGGGCCGCCCGGGGTGCCGCGGCCGCCCGCTCCGCGGCCCCGCTCCGCGGCCCCGCTCCGCGGGGAGGGTCTGCGCTTTACGGCAGTGCTGCGCGCATCCGCCTGTCGTACTCCGCCGAGGACTCCAGGCCCATTTCCACGCGCCGGGCATCGAGACCTTCTGGTTCGGCAACCGGATGGAGTCTCAGGCTCGTGCCGTCCGGGCCGCCCACGTACTGCGTCCCATGTATCTGTGGCTCACCCGCCCCGACCAGACACCTGTCGGTGAGGTAAGCGAGATGCCGACGGAGCATGGTGCAGTTCCTCGGCGAGGTGCTCGGCCCTGTGGCCGGAGCTGGCCACAGCGCCGCCATGAGGCTGGCGAGTTCACCGGCGGTGGGGCGGTCCTTTGACTTGGACAGCAGTACCGGGCGCAGGATCTCTTGGAGTTCGGGCCACGGGGTCTCGGTGTCGAGGGGGGCACGGCGATTGGCGACGCGTGAGCGGAGCTGGACAGGGCTGAGGTTTTGGACGTCGATCCCGGCCGCCGCGTAGTCCAGGGGCCAGCGTCCCGTGATGCAGGTCCACAGGGCTCCGGCGAGGGCGTAGACCTCCTGTGCACGCGTGGGGGTGACGGGGCGGATGATGCCCACACCTTGCCGGCCTCCTGGTACTGCGCGAACGCGGCTTCGTCCAACGCGCCGTGCTCGTCGTTGAACCAGACAACGGGCAGCGGGCCGTGCAGCTCCTCGTACGCGCCGACCCAGGAGACGTAGCCGCCGCCCGCGTCCTCGCGGTGACCGAGAACCTGCCCGGCTGCCTCGGTGGAGAGGACGACGTACTCGGGGGTGCCGAGCATCCGGTGCCACTCGGCATCGATCGCGGCCGAGAACATACCGGTCCCAGCCCCGCAGACCACGAGCCCGAGTGGCAGGGGTCGGATCCGGGGTATCGCACACATCAACCCAGGGCGCGTACTCGGGTCGGCCCATCTTCCGGGCGCCGGGACGGGCCTCCGGCTGCTCCTGGAGCTGACGGGCGAGCGGGCGATGGGGCAACGGCTTCGGGGCCACGACGTACTCCTTCGGGGGTCAGTAGGGTGCGGGGATGGCAGACGCGCCGTATGTATCGGAAGACGACGACCGGCCGGCGTGCGCGGTTTGTCCGGCCCTGAGATTTCCCCGGGAGGGGTTCGCCGTGGCCGACCGGCCGTCGAGGTTCTGGCCGTTCAGCCAGGCCGACGGCTACCGGTACCTGCTGGACGGAACTCCGGTCTGTGTCCACCCGGAGAAGATCGGTCTGACCCCGGAGCACATCGCCCCGCCACCGCAGTCCTTGGAGTCCCGGATCGCGCCGAAACCCCAGCGGCGTCGGTGGTTCAGGGGGCTGTGAATTCGATATCGTGCTCGCGGCCGGCTCGGTCCATTCCGATGCTGGCGTACCGGGCGGTGAGGATCTTCACCCGCCGGTCCACCTCGTCCTTCACCAGCCAGTACCGGGCCGGGGGCTCGCCCCACGCGAGGCGGTAGGCCCGGTGGGTGAAGCTGTCGGGCTCGTAGTCGGTGTGCTCCTGGCCGGTCTGGTGGATCAGGTGGAAGCCGGTGCGGTCGGCAATCCGGGCGAATAGTTGCGGCTGTGCGATCATCGCGTGCGTCATCTCGTCCACAGGGACCGCGACGGCGACCTCGGCGAGACGCTCGTCGCTGGTCAGGTCGAACACGGCCGCCTTGATGGCCAGGGCGCGCAGCCCCTCCCTGAACAGCGGTCCCTTGTCCGCGTCCAAGTTCCAACGCTCGATCACCGGAAAGCCGGTGAAACACTGCCAGTCCGCGCTGTACTCCATCCCAGGGGAACGCACCGGGAGACCGGCTGCCGTGGGGTGCGGCGTCAACCTCGGTCCCGGGTACTGGGCCTGGTCGTTCCCGCGAGATGAACCTACGGTCGCGCTGCGTGCGGTAGGACTGACTGCGGGTACGTGTTACGGCAGGGGCCGCACCGGGGAGCGCGATGGCCACGAGACCAACGACCGGCACGATCGCTGGCTTTGTGCTGCGCACCGCACGGGAGTCGGTCCCGCTCACTCAGGCCGGGACGGCCGAGGCCCTGGGCGTGGACTTGGCCACTGTGCAGGGGTGGGAGTCGGGCCGGCGGCCGGTTGCAAATATGCGGGCGGTGGACCTGCTGGGGCTTCGACGGCGGATGGCCGGGCTCGGCGCGGACGCGTCGGTCGTCGGGATGCTGGACGCGGCAATGGACGCGGATCGGATCATCAGCGCCACCCTCACCGGCACAGATGGGCCGCACCCGTTGGCCGAGTGGGTCCACACCCGGGACACCGCGCACATGCTCGCCTGGGCCCTTACGGGGATCCGGCCGCCGTCCCTTGCCGGGATTCCCTCCCCGCGCCGCAGAGGGCCGGCAGCAGCCTCTCCGCTCCTTCCCGCGCCGGACCGGGCCGCGTTCTTCGAGCAGTTACGGACCACGGCGCAGGCGGCTTCCAAAACCGACCCGCAGGGCGTTCTCCTGCACCGCCAGGCCCTGTACCTGACCTCGTACGACAAGAGCCCGGAGGCGGTGGCGTGGACAGCGCAGGCCCTCCATGCCCGGCGCGGTCTGCTCGCGCGGCGCGGGTGGACACCGCAATGGGCGGAAGCGCGTTCGACGGCCACTGCCCTCGCACGGCTCGGTGACCCGGTGCCCCTTCTCGACTTCATCGAGCGGGCCATGGTGGACGACGACGCCGGCGAGGCCGCGAACTTGAATTACTGGGCTTATTGGCTGGGCGGGACCACGCTGCCTCAGTCCGACGACCTGTTCATGCGGGACCGGCAGCTCACCGGATGGGACCCCGTGACGCTGCTGCGCGGGCTCACGTATGGCCTCCACCACGCCCCCGGGTACGTGGACCTGTACGCGCACACGATGTGGGCCCTGCTGACTGCCCACCCTTGGCTGCCGCAGGCGTCGGGCCTGCTGGTGCGGGACCTGGCGGAGCGTACCGAGCGCCTGCTGGACGGGGGCGGCATCTCCGAAAGATCCCGCTGTGAACTCGCGGCCGTGAACTACGTTTTACGTGATCGCACCTGACAGACCGGAGGTCACCACATGGCAGACGAGACGGCGAACGCCCAGGGCACGGCCGGGTTCCTCTTCGAGATGGGCGTTCTCAAGAACGCCAAGCGGACCGGGTGGTGGTTCACCGGGAACAACAACCCCGAGTCGATCGCAGAGCACTCCTTCCGCGTCGGGATCGTCGGCGCCGTCCTGGCCATGATGGAGGGCGTGGACCCCGCCAAGGTCGCCTTGATGTGCCTCTTCCACGACACCCAAGAGACCCGGATCGGCGACATCCCGCACATCGGCCGCCGGTACATCGACGCTGCATCGAACGAGACCGTCACCGCTGACCAGGTCTCCGCCGCGCACCCGGCGGTCAAGGCCGGGGTGCAGAGGGTGGTGGGCGAGTACGAGAACGGCGACACCCCCGAGGCGATCGTGGCGAAGGACGCGGACAAGCTGGAGTGTCTGGTGCAGGCGGTGGAGTACCGCGCCCAGGGGTACACCCTCGTGCAGGACTGGATCGATACCTCTCTGAACAGCCTCAAGACGGTTTCGGCGCAGGCCCTCGCGGAGGCCGCGCTGACGATGTCGCCGCTGGAGTGGCGGAAGACGTTCCTGGGTCAGTAGACGGGCCCGAAAGGCAGTGAAGCGCCGGTCGGCCCGGTTGTCGATCTGTCTCAACCCCTCCGGGTGCCGACAGCCCGTTCGCTGGCGCAGTGGCAGTCCTCCTGTTCGCTACTCCTGGCTACTGACCCAGGTCATTGAAGCGTGGCCGGCATCTTGCCTCGCATCAGGATCGTGGCGTCATTGAACGCCTCGGTGATGCCGATCGTGCGGGCTTCGGTGAGCGGCTTCACGTTGGGCTGGTCGCCGAAGCCGAGCGCATGCTGAATTCCACCGATGTACCCAGATCCTCAGATGTCGCGGAAGATCTCGATCTGGGCGCCCACCGAGTTGAGGCGTTCGGCCAGTTCCTCATAGCCGCGGTTGATGACGTAGACGTTGCGGAGCACCGACGTGCCCTCCGCCGCCATCATCGCCAGCAGGACCACGACGGCCGGGCGCAGGGCCGGCGGGCACATCATCTCCGCCGCGCGCCAGCGGGTGGGGCCCTCGACCAGGACGCGGTGGGGGTCCAGGAGCTGGAGGCGGCCGCCGAGGCGGTTGAGGTCCGTCAGGTAGATGGCCCGGTTGTCGTACACCCAGTCGTGGATCAGGGTCTGGCCCTGGGCGACGGCGGCGATGGCCGCGAAGAACGGGACGTTGTCGATGTTCAGCCCGGGGAACGGCATCGGGTGGATCTTGTCGATCGGGGCTTCGAGCTTGGACGGGCGGACCGTGAGGTCGACGAGGCGGGTGCGGCCGTTGTCGGCCACGTACTCCGCCGAGCGGTCGTGGTCCAGGCCCATCTCCTCCAGGACCGCGAGCTCGATCTCCATGAACTCGATCGGCACCCGGCGGATCGTCAGCTCCGACTCCGTGACCACCGCGGCGGCGAGCAGGCTCATCGCCTCGACCGGGTCCTCGGAGGGGGAGTAGTCCACGTCCACGTCGATGTTCGCGATGCCGTGGACGGTGAGGGTGGTCGTGCCGATGCCCTCCACCTTGACGCCCAGCGCCTCCAGGAAGAAGCAGAGGTCCTGGACCATGTAGTTCGAGGAGGCGTTGCGGATGACCGTGACGCCGTCGTGCCGGGCCGCGGCCAGCAGCGCGTTCTCGGTGACCGTGTCCCCGCGCTCGGTCAGCACGATCGGGCGGTCCGGGGAGACGCCGGCCTCGACCTGGGCGTGGTAGATGCCCTCGGTCGCGGTGATGTCCAGACCGAACCGGCGCAGCGCGATCATGTGCGGCTCGATCGTGCGGGTGCCGAGGTCGCAGCCGCCGGCGTACGGGAGCCGGAAGTGGTCCATCCGGTGGAGCAGCGGGCCCAGGAACATGATGATGCTCCGGGTCCGGCGGGCGGCGTCCGCGTCCATGGACTCCATGTCGAGGCGGGCCGGCGGGATCAGTTCGAGGTCCACGCCGTCGTTGATCCAGCGGGTGCGCACGCCGATGGAGTTCAGGACCTCCAGCAGGCGGTACACCTCCTCGATGCGGGCCACCCGCCGCAGGACCGTGCGGCCCTTGTTGAGCAGTGAGGCGCACAGCAGGGCGACGCAGGCGTTCTTGCTCGTCTTGACGTCGATGGCGCCGGAGAGCCGGCGTCCGCCGACGACCCGCAGGTGCATGGGACCGGCGTAGCCCAGAGAGACGATCTCGCTGTCGAGGGCCTCGCCGATGCGGGCGATCATCTCAAGGCTGATGTTCTGGTTGCCGCGCTCGATCCGGTTCACGGCGCTCTGGCTGGTGCCGAGTGCGTCGGCGAGTTGACTCTGTGTCCAGCCCCGGTGCTGCCGGGCGTCACGGATGAGCTTGCCGATGCGTACGAGGTAGTCGTCTGCCATGGCTGCACGCTATCTCAGATATGAGATGTTGCCCGCGCCGGGTGCGCCATACGGGTGTTACCGACCGTCAGCTCCCATCGTGCCGTCCGCGGGCGCGTGGTGCGCGACTAGACGGCCGAGCAGGTGAACGAGTTGCTTCCGCTCCTGGTGGGACAGGGGGGACAGCAGTTCCTCCTGGGCCGCGTCGAGGAGGTGTTCCAGCTTGCGCAGCCGGCGTCGGCCGAGCGGTGTGAGAGTGACGACATTGCGCCTGCGGTCCCCGGGGTCGGGGGCGCGCTCGACGAGTTCGCGCTCGGCGAGTTCGTTGATGACGGCGACGAGGTCGCTGCGGTGGATGCCGGTGCGCCCGCTCAGCGCGGCCTGGCTCGCCGGTCCGGACTCCTCCAGTGCGACCAGGGCCGCATAGTGCCATTTGCGGGCATATGCCCCGCTCAGTCCCTCCGTCACCAGTCGCTGCGCGTGTGTCGCGGCCTGCCCGAGCAGTCGGCTGGGCAGGTTCCGCAGCCGCTCGGGGACGGCTCCGCTCTCTTCCGTGGTCATGGGGGGAGGGTACCCGTTGCGTTAGGGGCACTAACGGTATAGCTTCGTTGGGGTGGCTAACGTTAGTCACTCAAACGATTGAGCGGAGGGCCTTCCGTGGCCACGATCGGCGTACTCGACTCGACGGTGCACTACGAGGAGCGCGGCGCGGGCGCGCCCGGCGTTCCCTTCGTGTTCCTGCACGGCAACCCGACCTCCTCCCATCTCTGGCGCCGCGTACTGCCCCGGATCGAGGGGCGGGTGCGCCTCCTGGCCCCCGACCTCATCGGCATGGGCCGCTCCGGCAAGCCGGGCGGCGCGTACCGGTTCGCGGACCACGCCCGGTACCTCGACGCCTGGTTCGACGCCCTCGGGCTCGACGAGGCCGTCCTCGTCGGCCAGGACTGGGGCGGGGCGCTCGCCCTCGACCGGGCCGCCCGGCACCCCGGGCGGGTCCGCGCCGTCGCCTTCATGGAGACGATCCTGCGGCCGATGACCTGGGAGGAGCACCCGCCCGCGTCCCGCGCCCGGTTCGAGGCGATACGCACCCCCGGGGTGGGGGAGGAGATGGTCCTGGACCGGAACCTCTTCATCGAGGACAGCCTCGGCCGCACGGTGTCGCAGCCGCTGTCCGAGGAGGACCGTGCCGTGTACGCGGCCCCCTACCCGACCCGCGAGAGCCGGCGGCCGCTGCTCCAGTGGGCGCGCTCGATGCCGCTCGACGGCGAGCCGGCGGACGTCGTCGCCCGCGTGGAGGCGTACGGTGCCTGGCTGGCCGCGAGTCCGGAGGTGCCCAAGCTCCTGCTGACCTTCGACGGTTCGCCCACCCTGATGGTGGGCGAGGCGCTCGCCGCGTGGTGCCGGGCGAACGCGTCCGCGCTGGAGAGCGCGTACTGCGGCGCCGCCGCCCACCTCTGCCCGGAGGACCGGCCCGAGGAGATCGCCGCCGCGCTCAACGCCTGGGCGGCCCGCCACGGCCTGGCGGACCGCCCCGCGCGGTAGGCGCCGCCGCCGGGAGGCCGTACGGAACGCCTCGCGCTTCCGGCAGCCCCCGGCCGGCCCGCGCCTCAGCCCGCCCCGCAGCCGCACGCGCGGTGGCGGCCGCCGTGCACCGCCGCGTACGACGCCGGCCTCGGCGCGGAGCCCGCCCCGCGGGCCGCCCGGGCCGAAGCCGCCCGCCCCGTCGCCGAGTCCGCGTCGTGCACGACCCGGCCCCCGACCAGGGTCATCCGTACCTCCGTCCCGCTGATGTCGGCCACCGGGCAGCGGGTCACGTCCCGGTCCAGCACCACCAGGTCCGCCGCCCTGCCCTGTTCCACCGTCCCGGTCAGGCCCTCCTGCCGCAGCTGCCACGCGGTCCCGGACGTGTGCATCCGCAGCACCGAGCCGCGGTCGAGCCCCTCCAGCTCCCGGTACAGCGGGCCCGAACCGTGGGCGCCCTGCCGGTCGACCGCCGTCCGGAGCTGGTTCCACACCTGGAGCGCGTCCACGGGCCAGTCGGAGCCGCCGGACAGCCGCGCGCCCGCCTTCTCCAGGCTGCGCGCCGGGTACATCCAGCGGTGCCGCCGCGGCCCGATGTACGGCAGCAGCGCCTCCATCGTCCAGGTGTCCTCGGCCGCCCACTGGAGCTGCATGCAGGCCGCCACGCCCAGTTGCGCGAACCGCCGCAGGTCCGCCGGGTCCACGAGCTGGAGGTGCGCCACCGCGTTGCGCGGGTCGCGCCGCCCGGTCACCCGGCGCGCGTACGCGTACCCGTCCAGGGCCGTGCGCACGGCCCGGTCGCCCAGCCCGTGCGCGTGCATCTGCCACCCGGCGGAGTTGAAGGCCGCCGTCAGCCGGCCGTAGTCCGCCGCCGAGGTGTACAGCTCCCCGCGGTTGTCCGTCGGCTTCCCCGACCCGTCCAGGTACGGCGTCAGCAGCGCTGCCGTCTGCGCCGGGTACTCGATCACCCCGTCCAGGAACACCTTCACCATCCCGAACCGCAGGCCCGGCACCCCCTCGAACTCCCGCCGCAGCCCCCGCGCGTACGCCAGCGCCGCCGCCGGGTCCTTCGCCTGCGCGGCGTCGAGCCGGATCGCCGGGACGATCCGCTGCGGCAGCCGGCCCGACCCGGCGAGCTCCCGGTAGAGCCCCAGCTCGTGCCGTCCCGCGAGGGCGTCCATCATGGTGGTGACCCCGGAGGCGGCCGCCAGCCCCAGCACCTCGGCGCACGCCGCGACCAGCTCCGCCCGGGACGGCTCCGGCACGTGCCGCTTCACCAGGTCCTGGGCGTCGTCCTTGAGCACGCCCGTCGGCCGCCCGTCCGCCCCCTTCACGACCTTGCCGCCCACCGGGTCGGGCGTCGCCGCGGTGATCCCGGCGATGTCCAGGGCCCGGCGGTTCGCCCACAGGTTGTGGCCGTCGCCGCCTACGAGGATCACCGGCCGGCGGGTCGCCAGCGCGTCCAGCACCGCATGGTGCGGCACGCTCCCGGTCGGCAGCAGCCCGACCGGGTTCCAGTCCTCCACCACCAGCCAGCGGTCCGGCTCCGCCGCCGCGCCGCCGGTGTCGGCGAGGAAACCGGTCAGGACCGCCAGCAGCTCGTCCCGGGTCGTCTCCGAGCCCTCCAGGGAGGGCCGCAGCGACCGGTCCCCGGCGCCCAGCGGGTGCACGTGCCCGTCGTGGATGCCGCTCATCACCGTGTTGCCGCGCGCGTCGACGGTGTCGGTGTCCCGCCCGATGTACCGGCGCAGCGCCGCGTCGGAGCCGGTGGCCAGGACGCGCCCGTCCCGGCCGACCGCCACCGCCTGCGCCGGGCGGCCCCTGTCGACCCCGCTGAACACCCGCGCGTTGTGGATGACCAGCGCCGCCGAACCGCGCGACGAGGGCGCCGGCTGGGCGGCCGCCGCCGGGCCGGCCGCGGTACCGAGCAGCCCGGCCGCGCCCGCGGCGCCGGCCGCCGCGAGGAGACCCCGCCGGGACAGCGGGCGGGGAGCCGCGGGGGAAGAGGACGGGGGAGTCGACGGGGAAGGGGACGGGGAAGACGTCATGGCCACTCCGAACGTTTGGATGTGGCCAGGACACTCTTTGGTTAAGGCCGTAACCGGAACCCGTCCCGGGCGACGGAATCCGCAGTCCGCGTCCGTACGATGACCGCGTGCCCGGACCCGGACCGACCATCGCCGACATCGCGCGCGCCGCGGAGGTCTCCACCGCGACCGTCTCGCACGCCCTCAACGGCACCGGCCGCCTCGGCGAGGGCACCCGCCGCCGGGTCCGCGAGACCGCCGCCTCCCTCGGCTACGGCGTCCGCCGGGGCCCGCGCACGCGCACCCTCGGCATCGCCGTCACCACGTACGCCGGCTCGGCCTGGGACTACGCGGGCGTCGCCTACTTCTCCCGGCTGCTGACCGCCGCGACCTCCGCCGCGCACGCCCGCGGCTACGCGCTGACCACCCTGCCCGCCGACCGCGGCGCCGAGCCCCTGTGGCACACCCTCGCCGTCGACGGGATGCTGCTCCTCGACAGCCCGGACGGCGACGCCGTGCTCCGGGCCCTGCGGGCGCGCGGCCTGCCGGTGGTGTTCGACGGCCGCCCCGCCGACCCCCTGCCCGGCGACGTGTGGGTGGACAACGACCACGCCGCCGCCACCGCCGCCGTCCTCGACCACCTCGCCGCGTCCGGGGCCCGCCGCATCGCCCTGCACGCCGGTTACGGCCGCGAGCACTACACGGGAGCCGTCACCGCGGCCTACGCCCGCTGGTGCGCGGAGTACGGCCGCCCGGCCCTGGTGGTGCCCTTCGACCCCGAGGACGCGGCCGGGCACGCCTTCGACGCGGCCTTCGCCGCGCCCGGCCGCCCCGACGCCGTCTACTGCGTGTACGACCCCGGCGGCCGGCAGGTGCTCGCGGCCGCCGCGCGCCACGGAATCCGTACGCCCCGGGACGTGCTCCTGGTCTGCGCGAGCGAGGATCCGGCGTACGGGAGCCACGAGCCCGCCGTGACCACCGTCACGCTCCATCCCGAGCGGATCGCCGTGACGGCGGTGTCCGCGCTGGTCACACTGATCGAATCCGGGCAAGCGGAATCCCCGGGGCAGCACACCGTGCCGACAGGTCTACGGGTGCGCGCCTCGTCCCTTCCCCCGGACATGTACTAGAGTTATCTCGACATCGAGATATCTGCCGAGAGGCGTACCGCAGCCGTCCCGCTGGTAAGGGTTACCTAACTTAGCCTCACCTTAGCGGATTGGCCACAGTGCCACGCGGCAGGATTGCGGTAAAACGCGCGAATTCATGCATGAAGGAGACTGTCGTGTCGGCGAACAGCTTCGACGCCCGCAGCACGCTGCAGGTGGGCGACGAGTCGTACGAGATCTTCAAGCTGGACAAGGTCGAGGGCTCCGCCCGCCTTCCCTACAGCCTGAAGGTCCTGCTGGAGAACCTGCTCCGTACCGAGGACGGCGCGAACATCACCGCCGACCACATCCGGTCGCTCGGCACCTGGGACTCGCAGGCCCAGCCCAGCGAGGAGATCCAGTTCACGCCGGCTCGCGTGATCATGCAGGACTTCACCGGTGTTCCCTGCGTCGTGGACCTCGCCACCATGCGCGAGGCCGTGAAGGCCCTCGGCGGCGACGCCTCGAAGATCAACCCGCTGGCCCCGGCCGAGCTGGTCATCGACCACTCCGTGATCGCGGACAAGTTCGGCACCCCGGAGGCGTTCCTGCAGAACGTCGAGCTGGAGTACGGCCGCAACCGCGAGCGCTACCAGTTCCTGCGCTGGGGCCAGACCGCCTTCGACGAGTTCAAGGTCGTCCCCCCGGGCACCGGCATCGTCCACCAGGTCAACATCGAGCACCTGGCCCGTACGGTCATGGTCCGTAACGGCCAGGCGTACCCCGACACCCTCGTCGGCACCGACTCGCACACCACCATGGTCAACGGCCTGGGCGTGCTGGGCTGGGGCGTCGGCGGCATCGAGGCCGAGGCCGCGATGCTCGGCCAGCCGGTCTCCATGCTGATCCCGCGCGTCGTGGGCTTCAAGCTGACCGGCGAGCTGCCCGCCGGCACCACCGCCACCGACCTGGTGCTGACGATCACCGAGATGCTGCGCAAGCACGGCGTCGTCGGCAAGTTCGTCGAGTTCTACGGCGAGGGCGTCGCCGCCACCTCGCTGGCGAACCGCGCCACCATCGGCAACATGTCGCCGGAGTTCGGCTCCACCGCCGCGATGTTCCCGATCGACGACGAGACCCTGAAGTACCTGCGCCTGACCGGCCGCGACGCCCAGCAGGTCGCGCTCGTCGAGGCGTACGCCAAGGCGCAGGGCCTGTGGCTGGACCCGGCCGCCGAGCCGGACTTCTCCGAGAAGCTGGAGCTCGACCTCTCCACGGTCGTCCCCTCCATCGCCGGCCCGAAGCGCCCGCAGGACCGCATCGTCCTCGCGAACGCCTCCCAGCAGTTCGCCGTGGACGTGCGCAACTACGTCAACGACGACGAGGAGTCCGGCAAGGAGTCCTTCCCGGCGTCCGACTCGCCGGCGTCCGCCAACGGCGTGCCGACCAAGCCCACCCCGGTCACGCTGGCCGACGGCACCTCCTTCGAGATCGACCACGGCGCCGTCACCGTCGCCGCGATCACCTCCTGCACCAACACCTCGAACCCCTACGTCATGGTCGCCGCGGCGCTCGTGGCGAAGAAGGCGGTCGAGAAGGGCCTGACCCGCAAGCCGTGGGTGAAGACCACCCTGGCCCCGGGCTCGAAGGTCGTCACCGACTACTTCGACAAGGCCGGCCTCACCCCCTACCTCGACAAGATGGGCTTCAACCTCGTCGGGTACGGCTGCACCACCTGCATCGGCAACTCCGGTCCGCTGGAGGAGGAGATCTCCAAGGCGATCAACGACGCCGACCTCGCGGTCACCTCGGTCCTCTCGGGCAACCGCAACTTCGAGGGCCGCATCAACCCCGACGTCAAGATGAACTACCTGGCCTCCCCGCCGCTGGTCGTCGCGTACGCCATCGCGGGCTCCATGAAGGTGGACATCACCCGGGACGCCCTCGCCACCGACTCCGAGGGCAAGCCGGTCTTCCTCGCGGACATCTGGCCCACCGAGGCCGAGGTCAACGACGTCGTGGCGAACGCCATCGGCGAGGACATGTTCAACAAGTCCTACCAGGACGTCTTCGCGGGCGACGCCCAGTGGCAGGCGCTGCCGATCCCGACCGGCAACACCTTCGAGTGGGACCCGCAGTCCACCTACGTGCGCAAGCCCCCCTACTTCGAGGGCATGACGATGGAGACCACCTCGGTCTCCGACATCGCCGGCGCGCGCGTGCTGGCGAAGCTGGGCGACTCGGTCACCACCGACCACATCTCCCCGGCCGGTGCGATCAAGGCCGACACCCCGGCCGGCAAGTACCTCACGGAGCACGGCGTCGAGCGCCGCGACTTCAACTCGTACGGTTCCCGCCGCGGCAACCACGAGGTCATGATCCGCGGTACCTTCGCGAACATCCGCCTCCGCAACCAGATCGCGGCGGGCACCGAGGGCGGCTTCACCCGCGACTTCACCGTCGAGGGCGCGCCGGTCTCCTTCATCTACGACGCCTCGCAGAACTACCAGGCCGCCGGCATCCCGCTGGTCATCCTGGCGGGCAAGGAGTACGGCTCGGGCTCGTCCCGCGACTGGGCCGCCAAGGGCACCGCGCTGCTCGGCGTCAAGGCCGTCATCGCCGAGTCCTACGAGCGCATCCACCGCTCCAACCTGATCGGCATGGGCGTCCTTCCCCTGCAGTTCCCCGAGGGCGCCACCGCGGCCTCCCTGGGCCTCACCGGCGAGGAGACCTTCGCCTTCACCGGTGTGGAGGAGCTGAACAACGGCACCACCCCGCGCACCGTCAAGGTGACCACCGACACCGGTGTGGAGTTCGACGCGGTCGTGCGCATCGACACGCCGGGCGAGGCGGACTACTACCGCAACGGCGGCATCATGCAGTACGTGCTCCGCAACCTCATCCGAGGCTGAGAGGCGCGCCAGGCGGAGCCGAATCAGTCGGGTCGGCTCCGCCAGTCGGCACCATAGGGCCGTATCCCCGTACACGGGGGTGCGGCCCTTCCGTCTGTTCCGGTGCCGTCGGCGGCCCCGGGCCAGGTGACGGTGAGGTCTCAACTCGGAAAAGCCGGAGCTGATCCTTGTGCATGATCTTGCTCACCCCAGCGGAAGTGGACTATACCTGTGCCCGTCCGGGCCACCGCGATTCGAGCGGTCCCGGACCGGGGGACGGCGGGGACCTGCGGCGATGCCGCATGCGCGGCAACTGCCGGGCTGTCCCGCTTCCTTCACACTTCTGACGAAGGCGAGGACTTGAGCATGGGATCCACCTCCGCCCACGGCGAGAACAGCACGGACGGCCTCGGCCGCCGCGACCTGATCAAGCGCTCCGCGGCACTCGGCCTGATCACTGTGCCGACGATGAGCTTCCTGTCCGCGTGCGCCTCCGGCGCCGAGGAGGCACCCAAGGGCGGCGCCCCCAAGGGGGCGGTCACCAAGGAGAACCCCTTCGGCGTCGCCAAGGGCGGCAAGCTCGACGTCGTCGTCTTCAAGGGCGGCTTCGGCGACGACTACGCGAAGGCCTGGGAGGCCGCCTTCGACAAGAAGTGGGGCACCACCAGCTCCCACCTGGGCACCCAGGAGATCACCGCCAAGCTCCAGCCGCGCTTCAACGCCGGGAACCCGCCGGACGTCGTCGACGACTCGGGCGCCCAGCAGATCAAGCTGGACGTCCTGGCCAAGGGCGGCCAGCTCGCCGACCTCACCGCCGTGCTCGACGCGCCCTCGCTGGACGACCCGACCAAGAAGGTGCGCGACACCCTCGTCGAAGGGGCCTACGAACAGGGCCTCCAGGGAGGCAAGTTCGTCGTCCTCAAGTACGTCTACGCCGTCTTCGGCTTCTGGTACTCGGGCAAGCTCTTCAAGGAGAAGGGCTGGACCCCGCCCAAGACGTGGGACGAGTTCCTGGCCGTGTGCACCAAGGCCAAGGAAGCCGGCCTCGGCGGCCTCGCCCACCAGGGCAAGTTCCCGTACTACATCAACGTCGTCATCATGGACCTGATCGCCAAGAAGGGCGGTCTGGACGCCATGAAGGCGATCGACAACCTGGAGCCGAACGCCTTCGAGGGCAACCCGGCCGCGCTGGCCGCCGTGGAGGCCGTCTACGAGGTCGTCGAGAAGGGCCTCCTGCTGCCGGGCACCAACGGCCTCACCCACACGGAGTCCCAGACCGCCTGGAACCAGTACAAGGCCGCGTTCATCCCCAGCGGCTCCTGGCTGGAGAACGAGCAGCTCAAGCAGACCCCCGAGGACTTCGACATGAAGTTCCTGCCGATGCCGCTGCTGCCGGACAGCAAGCTGCCCTTCGAGGCCGTCCGCGCCGGCGTGGACGAGCCCTTCATCGTCCCGGAGAAGGCCGCCAACAAGGCCGCGGGCATGGAGTTCCTCCGCTCGATGCTCTCCCGCGAGTGGTCCACGATCTTCGCCCAGCAGGCCAACTCCCTCACCGTCGTCAAGGACGGCGTGGACCCCGCCGTCAAGCTCCGCCCCGGCACCCAGTCGGCCGTCGAGGCCCTCAAGGCCGCCGGAACCAACACCTTCAGCTACCGCTACCCGGACTGGTACAGCGAGATGGACACCGAGATCCAGAACGCGTCCAATGAGCTGATGGCCCAGCGCATCCAGCCGAAGGAATGGATCAAGCGGGCCCAGGCTGCGGTAGACAAGGCTGCCAAGGACCCGAACGCGAAGAACAACAAGCGCAGCTGACGACGCGTCCAGCGGAAACCCGGCAACACCAGGGACGGACACCATGAGCCACGCAGCCCAGGGGAGGGGGAAGGCCGGCTTCATCACCGGCTTCCTCATCGCACCGATCGCGCTGTACCTGACCTTCGTCATCTGGCCGTATGTTCAGACATTCGGCTACTCCTTCACCAACTGGTCGGGCCAGTCACCGGTCTTCGACTTCGTCGGCCTGGACAACTACACGGCGTTGCTGAAGGACGAGGTCTTCCGCGGCGCGCTGTGGCACAACCTGCTGCTCCTGGTGTTCGTCCCGGTGATCACCATCCTGCTCGCCCTCTTCTTCGCCTTCATGGTGAACGCGGGAGGGCGCAGCGGGGCCGGCGGCGTACAGGGCGTCTCCGGCTCCCGCCTCTACAAGGTCGTCTACTTCTTCCCCCAGGTCCTGTCCCTCGCGATCCTCGCCGTGCTCTTCGGCGCGATCTACCGCAGCGACGAAGGGGGCCTGCTCAACGGCTTCCTCATCAAGACCGGCCTGGTCGACCCGCAGCATCCGGTCGAGTGGCTCAACGAGCCGAACATCGTCCTCGGGTGCCTGCTGTTCGTGGTCGTCTGGCACGGCGTCGGCTTCTACCTCGTCCTGTTCTCCGCGGCCATGCAGTCCGTACCGAAGGACATCTACGAGGCCGCGCTCCTCGACGGCGCCGGGCGCGCCCAGACCTTCTTCAAGGTCACCCTGCCCCTGCTGTGGGATTCTGTGCAGACCTCCGCGGTCTACCTGGGCATCGCCGCGATGGACATGTTCGTCCTGGTGTCGACCATGACCTCGGGGCAGTTCGGCGGCGGACCCGACCACCACAGCGAGGTCATGGCCACGGTGCTGATGCGTAACTTCCTGTACTTCGGCAAGAGCGGTTACGCCTGCGCCATGGGCGTGGTGATGCTCGTCCTGACCATGATCCTCTCCGTCATCACGCTGCGCGCCACCCGCCGCGAGCGCATCGAGTTCTGAGCGGGAGAATCCCATGACCACAGTGATCAAGGCTCCGGGCGAAGCCGCCGCGGAGAGCTCCTCCGGAGCCGGACGGAGGGGGGAACCGGACCGGCGCCGCTCCGAGGGCGTGGTCCTCAACGTCTTCTCGCACGGGTTCCTCGCCCTCTGGGCGATCATGATCGTGCTGCCCCTGATCTGGCTCGTCCTCGGCTCCTTCAAGACCGACGCGCAGATCGGCGGCTCCGCCCTCAGCTGGCCCTCGAACTGGCACCTGGACGCGTTCGGCCGGGCCTGGGACAAGGGCATCGGCGGCTACTTCGGCAACACCCTCGTCGTGCTGGTGTTCTCGGTACCGCTGACCATGCTGTTCGGCTCCATGGCCGCCTACGTCCTGGCCCGCTACCCCTTCAAGGGGAACCGGGCCGTCTACTACTTCTTCGTCAGCGGCGCGATGTTCCCCGTGTTCCTCGCGCTCGTCCCGCTGTTCTTCATGGTCAAGCGCTTCGACATGCTGAACACCTACCAGGGCCTGATCCTCGTGTACATCGCGTACTCGATGCCCTTCACCATCTTCTTCATGCACTCGTTCTTCCGGACGCTGCCCACGGCGGTCTACGAGGCGGCCGTGATCGACGGCGCCTCCGACACCCGGATCTTCTTCCAGGTGATGCTGCCGATGGCCAAGCCCGGCCTGATCAGCGTCGGAATATTCAATGTCCTCGGGCAGTGGAACCAGTACATCCTGCCCGCCGTGCTGATGCAGCCCCAGTCGAGCTCGGACCCCGAGCGCTACATGCTCACCCAGGGCCTGATCCAGCTCCAGCAGCAGATGGGGTACGAAACGGACCTGCCCGTGCTGTTCGCCGGGGCGACCATCGCGATCATCCCCATGCTCGCGGTCTACCTCTCCTTCCAGCGCCAGATCCAGGCCGGCCTGACCTCGGCCACCCTCAAGTAGCAGCCGGGCCCGGACCCCTGACGGGGGACCGGGCCCGCCGCGTCCCCGGGCCTACGCCCGGTCCGGGTCCGGCACCACCGCCCAGCTGACCGCCGAGACCGAGGGGTCGAGCGAGAGGTTGCTGACCGCCTCCTCCAGCGCCCGGCCCTCCTGCCCCTCGGCGGTCAGCAGCGCGGACACGGTCACCAGGCCCGCCGTCGGGCCGTCCTGGCTGCGGATCGACCGCAGCTGGTACCCCGGCCGGGCCAGCGCGTCGACCAGCCGGTGGCGGATGTGGGCCTCCTCCGCCTCCAGGCACACCGCCTCGAAGTGGAAGTCGGCGGCCACCTCGGCGCCGCCGCGCGGCTCCCGGTCCAGGCGCCGGCCGAGCGGCCGCAGCAGGAGGTTCGCCCCCACCACGCCCACCGTGCCGCAGGCGGCCAGGACGAACAGGCCGACCCCGGCGAGGCAGCCCACGGCCGCCGAACACCACAGGGTGGCGGCCGTGTTCAGGCCCCGTACGCTCAGCCCGTCCCGCATGATCACGCCGGCGCCGAGGAACCCGATGCCGGAGACGATCTGCGCCGCGACCCGCGAGCCGTCGTGGCTCACCTCCGGGACCGCGCTGAGGAACCCGTACTGGGAGAGCAGCACGAACAGCGCCGCCCCGCCCGCGACCAGGGCGTTCGTCCGCAGCCCCGCCATCCGGGCCCGCCACTGCCGCTCCAGGCCGATCGCGGCCCCGAAGCCGAGCGCGGCGGCCAGGTGTCCGGCCATCTGCCATTCGGTGAGCAGCACCGCTCCGTCTCCTTCCTCCGTGCGGGACCGCGGCCCTCACAGCCAGCTGTCGAAGCGGCGGATGTACCAGGTCTTCACGAGCTGGGTGAGCGTGCAGTACGCGAGGAGCACGCCGATCAGCCACGGGAAGTAGGCGGCCGGCAGCGCCGTGAAGCCCAGCGGGGCGGCCAGCGGCGAGAACGGCAGCCACAGCCCGGTCAGGACCGCGAGGACCGTCATCACCATCACCGGCCAGGAGGCGCGGGACTGGACGAAGGGGATCTTCCGGGTGCGGATCATGTGGACGATCAGGGTCTGCGAGAGCAGGCCCTCGATGAACCAGCCGGACTGGAAGAGCGCCTGGTGCGCCTCGCTGTTCGCCCCGAAGACGTGCCACATGATCAGGAACATCGAGATGTCGAAGACCGAGCTGACGGGTCCGATGGTGACCATGAACCGGCCGATGCCCTTGGCGTCCCAGTTGCGGGGCCTGCGCAGGTACTCCTCGTCCATCCGGTCCCACGGCGTGGCCAGCTGCGCGATGTCGTAGACCAGGTTCTGGACCAGCAGCATGATCGCGAGCATCGGCTGGAAGGGGATGAAGGCGCTCGCGACCAGCACCGAGAAGACGTTGCCGAAGTTCGAGGAGGCCGTCATCTTGATGTACTTGATGGTGTTGCCGAAGGTGGTCCGGCCCTGGATGACGCCCTGCTCCAGGACGGTCAGGTCCTTCTCCAGCAGGATGATGTCCGCCGACTCCTTGGCGATGTCCACGGCCGTGTCCACCGAGATGCCGACGTCGGCGTCGCGCAGCGCGGCCGCGTCGTTGATGCCGTCCCCGAGGAACCCGACCGTGTGCCCCCCGGCCTGCAGGGCCCGTACGATCCGGGCCTTCTGGACGGGGTTGACCTTGGCGAAGACCGTCGTACGGGCGGCCAGCGCGCGCAGCGCGTGCTCGTCGAGGGCGTCGGTCTCGGCGCCCGGGACCACGCGCCCGACGTCGAGGCCGACGTCCGCGCAGACCCGGGCGGCGACGAGGTCGTTGTCGCCGGTGACCACCTTGACCGCGATGCCCTTGTCGGACAGGCCCCGGAGCGCCCGGGCGGCGTCGGCCTTCGGCGGGTCCAGGAAGGCGAGGAAGCCGATCAGGGTGAGCCCGTCCTCGTCCGCGACGGTGTAGGTGTCGCGCGGTGCGGTGATCCTGCGGGTGGCGACGGCCAGGACGCGCAGGCCCTGCCGGTTGTTCTCCTCGGCGACGCGGGTGGCGTGCGCCCGCATCCGGCCGGTCAGCTCGATCCTGCCGCGGCCTTCGGCCGGGGAAGCCCCCGGGGTCCGGTCCGTCACGTGGGTGCAGAGGTCCAGGACCTCTTCGACGGCGCCCTTGGTGATCATGATGTGCTCGGGGCGGCCGAGGTCGCCGACGATCGCGTTGCGGTTCAGGACCACGGACATCCGGCGCCGGGCGAAGTCGAAGGGGATCTCGTCGACCATCGAGAACCGTGCGTCGACGACAACCTCCTCGGCCTCGTTGACGCGGTCGATGACCGCCTGGTCCATCAGGTTGCGCAGACCGGTCTGGAAGTGGGCGTTGAGGTAGCCGTACTCCAGGACCTCGCCGTCCTCCGTGCCGTGCACGTCCAGGTAGCGGTCCAGGACGATCCGGTCCTCGGTGAGGGTGCCGGTCTTGTCCGTGCAGAGCACGTCCATCGCGCCCAGGTTCTGGATCGCGTTCAGCCGCTTGACGACGACCTTGTGCCGGGACATCGCGACGGCGCCGCGGGCCAGGTTGGCGGACACGACCATCGGCAGCATCTCCGGGGTGAGGCCGACCGCGACGGCGATACCGAAGAGGAAGGCTTCGTTCCAGTCGCCCTTGGTGAACCCGTTGATCATGAAGACGACCGGGACCATGACCAGCATGAAGCGGATCAGCAGGAGGCTGACCCGGCGCACGCCGGTGTCGAAGTTGGTCTGCGGGCGCTCGCCGACCAGCGCGCCGGCCATCGATCCGAAGTAGGTTCCGGAGCCGGTGGCGACGACGACGCCGGTGGCGGTGCCGGAGGTGACCGAGGTCCCCGTCAGCACGAGGTTGTCGGCCTCGACCGGGTCGTCGGTCCCGGGCCGGCCCAGGTCCTCGGTCCGGGTGTCGGCCTTGGCGACGGGCAGGGACTCGCCGGACAGGGCCGCCTGGCCGACCATCAGGTCCTTGGACGTGATCAGCCGCAGGTCGGCCGGGATGAGGTCGCCGGCGGCCAGCTTGACCATGTCGCCCGGGACCACCTGGTCCATGGGCACCTCGAAGGTGGTGGGCCCGGAGCCGCTGCCGGCCCGGCGCTGCACCGCGCACGTGGTGGTCACGAGCCGGTTCAGCGCGTCGGCGGCCCGGCCCGAGCGGAACTCCTGCCAGAAGCGCAGCAGTCCGCTGATCCCCACCATCACGGCGAGGATGACGACTCCCGGGTCGCCGGGGTCCTGCCAGTACATGACCGCGGCCAGGAAGACGAGTACGCCGATGAAGGGATTGCGGTACGCCTTCGCCAGCTGGAGGTACCAGCGGGGTGCGCGCTCCTGGGCGACGGTGTTGGGGCCGTGCCGCTCCAGGCGCAGCGCGGCCTCGGCGTGGGTGAGGCCGTTCCGCGAAGCGTCGACGGACTGGAGGACCTCGACGCCCGGGCGGGCGGCGGCCGCGGCGAGCCGCTCGCCGACGAGCCGGGTACGGGCCTCCAGCTCGGCGGCTTTGCGCTCGCGGCGGGTGCGGCCCGGCGGTGCGAGCTTCGCCGGGGTACGGGGGGTGAGCATGGTCATGACGAATACCTCCCTCCACGGTGTCCGGGCAGCGCGGAGCCGCACGGTCACGTGGAGTGATCATGGGTCGGCGTACGAGGGCGCGAAAGCGCCGCGGGGCACGCCGGTGGGCATGGATGACGCAGGCCCGACGGAGCCGTCAGGGCATGCGGAGGGGGAGCGGGGGCGGGGGTGACGCGCGGACGCGTGGGAACCACGGCGTACCGCCGCCGTGCGCACTCAGGGGAAGGGCCGGCCGGACCGGAGGTCAGCCGACGGGAGCGCTGCAAGGACTTCGATCGGGACTCATCCCGAACACCTCCTTGCGTAGAGCGCTGTCATCACGGGGCGCCGGTCCGGCCGGATAGGCCGCAGAGGATCGGCGCCTCGGCGACCGTAGCACGATCGGAGCGACCGTTCCCTCCCTCTTCTGGCCGGTAGTGGCCGATTCGTGCTGTGTCAGCCTCTTGACGTCTGGAGGCGCAAAGGCTCGACTTAGGGTTCACAAGTTGGAGAGACGCCGGGGTCTCGGAGCGCCAAGCCGTCAGGGCCCGGCTCGGGGGGCGACGGCTTGCCGTCGCTTATGGGCAGGAGTGGATGAGTCGTGCAGACTCCCGGATCGCAGTCCTCACTGCATCGCGCGAATCTGGAACGGGTCGTGCGGGCGGTGCGGCTCGCGGGATCGCTGACCCAGGCGGAGATCGCCCGTGCCACCGGACTGTCGGCGGCCACGGTCTCCAACATCGTCCGGGAACTGAAGGAAGCCGGCACCGTCGAGGTCACGGACACCTCGGCCGGCGGCCGGCGGGCGCGGAGCGTCTCGCTCAGCGGGGACGCGGGCATCGTCATCGGCGTCGACTTCGGCCACACCCACCTGCGCGTGGCGGTCGGGAACCTCGCCCACCAGGTGCTGGCCGAGGAGGCCGAGCCGCTGGACGTCGACGCCTCCTGGGCGGACGGCTTCAACCGGGCCGAAACCCTGGTCGGACGGCTGGTCACGGGCGTGGGGGTGGGCCTGGACAAGGTCATCGGCGTCGGACTGGGCGTGCCCGGGCCCATCGACGTGGAGTCCGGGACCCTGGGCTCGACCGCCATCCTGCCGGGCTGGGCCGGGATCAACCCGCGCCAGGAGCTCTCGCAGCGCCTCGGGGTGCCCGTGTACGTGGACAACGACGCCAACCTCGGCGCGCTCGGGGAACTGGTCTGGGGCAGCGGCCGGGGGGTCAAGGACCTCGCGTACATCAAGGTCGCCAGCGGTGTGGGCGCCGGGCTGGTGATCAACGGCCAGATCTACCGCGGGCCGGGCGGCACGGCCGGCGAGATCGGGCACATCACGCTGGACGAGTCGGGCCCGGTCTGCCGCTGCGGCAACCGCGGCTGCCTGGAGACCTTCGCGGCCGCCCGGTACGTCCTGCCGCTCCTCCAGGGCACCCACGGGCCGGAGCTGACGATGGAGCGGGTGGTGGAGCTGGCCCGCGGCGGCGACCCCGGCTGCCGCAGGGTGATCACGGACGTGGGCCGCCACATCGGCAGCGGCGTGGCCAGCCTCTGCAACCTCCTGAACCCGAGCCGGGTGGTCCTGGGCGGTTCGCTGGCGGACGCCGGTGAACTGGTCCTGGCCCCCATCCGTGAATCAGTGGGGAGGTACGCGATCCCGAGCGCGGCCCGGCAGTTGTCGGTGCTCACCGGATCGCTCGGGGGGCGGGCCGAGGTGCTGGGCGCGCTGGCTCTCGTACTCAGCGAGATGGGCGATTCAACGCTTTTGTCGGACCATGGAAGTGGACTGCGAGCACCAGCCGTCTTGTCTTCAGGTAGATAACGGATGGCACCGTTGTCATCTCGTTAAGGATTCACTCCTTGACGGCAAAACGCGGCCGGGGTTGACTCACATCCACCTCGGCCGCAGTGTTGCGGCCTCGTCAGGGAGGTTCAACTAATGAACACTCGTATGCGTAGAGCCGCCGTAGCCGTTGCCGCCGGCGCCATGGCCGTCTCGCTTGCCGCTTGTGGCAGCGCGAAGGAGGCCGGCGACAAGCCGAAGGACTCCGCAGCGGTCGGCGACGCCATCAAGGTCGGTCTGCTCCTTCCGGAGAACCAGACGGCGCGGTACGAGAAGTTCGACAAGCCGCTGATCGAGAAGAAGGTCGCCGAACTGACCCGCGGCAAGGGCGAGGTCGTCTACGCCAACGCCAAGCAGGACGCGACCACGCAGAACTCCCAGGTCGACACGATGATCACCAACAAGGTGAACGTCCTCATCGTGGACGCGGTGGACTCCAAGGCCATCGCCGGCGCGGTCAAGCGGGCCAAGGACGCCGGCATCCCGGTCGTCGCCTACGACCGCCTCGCCGAGGGCCCGATCGACGCCTACACCTCCTTCGACAACGAAGAGGTCGGCAAGGTCCAGGGCAAGGCGCTGCTGGAGGCGCTGGGTGACAAGGCCAAGGACGGCCAGATCGTCATGATGAACGGTTCGGTCACCGACCCGAACGCCAAGCTCTTCAAGTCCGGTGCCCACTCCGTCCTCGACGGCAAGGTGAACATCGGCAAGGAGTACGACACCGTCGAGTGGAAGCCGGAGAACGCCAACACCAACATGGCGGCGGCCCTCTCGGCGCTCGGCAAGGAGAAGGTCGTCGGCGTCTACTCCGCCAACGACGGCATGGCCGGCGGCATCATCACCGCCCTCAAGGCGGCCGGCCTGTCCACCCTGCCCCCGGTCACCGGCCAGGACGCCGAACTCGCCGGTGTGCAGCGGATCGTGTCGGGCGAGCAGTTCATGAGCGTCTACAAGCCGTACGCCCCGGAGGCTTCGGCCGCGGCGGAGATGGCCGTCGCCCTCGCCAAGGGCGAGAAGATCGACGGGATCATCAACCAGAAGGTCGACAGCCCGACCACCAAGGCCGTCCCGTCCGTCCTGATCCCGGTCGTCTCGCTCACCAAGGCGAACATCAACGACACCGTCGTCAAGGACGGCGTCTACAAGGTCGAAGAGATCTGCACCGACAAGTACGCGGCCGCCTGCGCCACCGCCGGCATCAAGTAAGACCCCCGTCGCCCGCCCGTACGGCGACCCCCGCGCCTGCCCGGCGCCCCGCACCTTCTTACCCCGCCACCTGCGGGGCGCCGGGCAGAAACGTTTCACCCGCTTTGCTCCCGCTCTACCCCCCATTCGCCCCGCTCCTGCTCTTTTTGCACGACATCCCCGCCGGTCAGGCGGCGAAGGAGATGGTTCATGTGTCCGCTGCGCCCGTGCTGGCGTTGCGAGGGGTCTCGAAGCGGTTCGGCGCCGTTCAGGCCCTGACCGACGTAGAACTCGAGATCCACTCCGGTGAGGTGGTCGCCCTGGTGGGCGACAACGGCGCCGGCAAGTCCACGCTGGTCAAGACGATCGCCGGCGTGCACCCCATCGATGACGGCGTCATCGAGTGGGAGGGCCGCCCGGTCTCCATCGGCAAGCCCCACGACGCCCAGAACCTGGGCATCGCGACGGTCTACCAGGACCTCGCGCTGTGCGACAACATCGACGTCGTCGGCAACCTCTTCCTCGGCCGCGAGCTCAAGCGCCGCGGTGTCCTCGACGAGGTGGAGATGGAGCGCCGCGCCCGCGAGCTCCTCACCACCCTGTCCATCCGGATCCCCAGTGTCCGTATCCCCATCGCCTCGCTCTCCGGCGGGCAGCGCCAGACCGTGGCGATCGCCCGCTCGATGCTCGGCGAGCCCCAGCTCGTCATCCTCGACGAGCCCACCGCCGCCCTCGGCGTCGAGCAGACCGCACAGGTCCTCGACCTCGTGGAGCGGCTGCGCGAGCGCGGCCACGCCGTGATCCTCATCAGCCACAACATGGCCGATGTGAAGGCCGTCGCCGACAAGGTGGCGGTCCTGCGGCTGGGCCGCAACAACGGTGTCTTCAGCGTCGCCGACACCTCGCAGGAAGAGATCATCTCCGCCATCACGGGAGCCACGGACAACGCCGTGACCCGCCGCGCGGCCCGCACCGGGGAGGCCCGCAAGTGAGCACCGAGAACCCTGCCCCGCTGCACAAGACGACGGACGGCGCCGGCGGCCACACGGTGGTCAACCCGGCCGCCGCCGCGGACGCCATCCCCGCCGTGGACCCGCGCCTGCTCGTCCGCGAGCAGGGCCTCGCCGGATACCGGCGCGAGTTCGGCCGCAAGATGAAGGCCGGCGACCTGGGGTCCATCCCGGTCGTCATCGGCCTGATCATCATCTGGGGCATCTTCCAGGGGCTGAACGCGAACTTCCTCTCCCCGGAGAACCTCACCAACATCGCGATCACGATGACCGCCACCGGCATGATGGCCGTCGGCATCATCTTCGTGCTGCTGCTCGGCGAGATCGACCTCTCGGTCGGCTCGGTCAGCGGCGTCTCGGGCGCCATCGTCGCCGTCCTGTCGGTCACCCACGGCATGAACGAGTGGCTGGCCATCCTCGCGGCGGTCACGGGCGGCGCCCTCATCGGCTCCATCCACGGCTTCTTCTTCGCCCGGATCGGCGCCCCGGCTTTCGCCGTCACCCTGTCGGGCCTGCTGTTCTGGTCCGGCGCGATGCTGCAGATCCTCGGCAGCAACGGCACGATCAACCTGGACTCCGACGGCGTGGTCGGCAAGCTGACCACGTACTTCTTCTCGGACGTGGCCGTCGGCTACGCCCTGGCGGCCCTCGCGGTGGTCGGCTACTTCCTCGGCTCCTTCTTCGACGCCCGGCGTCGTGAGGCCGCCGGGGTGCCCTCCCGGCCCATGGGCGAGATCCTGCTGCGCACCGGCCTGCTCGCGGTGTTCACCTTCGGTCCGGCCGTCGTGTTCAACCAGTACAAGGGCCTGCCGCTCGCGGTGGTGCTCTTCATCCTGGCCCTGGTCGGTACGGACTTCCTCCTGCGCCGCACCACCTTCGGCCGCCAGGTCTTCGCACTCGGCGGCAGCGTCGAGGCGTCCCGGCGGGCCGGCATCAACATCAACCGGGTCCGGATCACGGTCTTCGCGATCGCCGGCACCTTCGCCGCCATCGGCGGGCTCTTCTGGGCCTCCAAGATCGCGGCGGCCAACCAGAGCGCCGGCGCCGGCGACCTGCTGATGAACGTGATCGCCGCGGCCGTCATCGGCGGCACCAGCCTCTTCGGCGGCCGGGGCCGGACCTGGAACGCCCTCCTCGGCGTCATGGTCATCACCTCCATCCAGTACGGTCTGGCCCTGGAGGGCATCGCGACTCCGATCCAGTACATGATCACCGGTGCGGTGCTGCTGGCCACCGTGGTGATCGACTCGGTCACCCGCAAGACCCAGAAGACCGCCGGACGTGCCTGACCGCACGCCCGGAAGCGACATCCGCCGGTAAGACCGGTCACAGTGCCCGGTGCCACTTCATGTGGCACCGGGCACCGGTGCGTGCAATTACACGTACAGCTGTGCGGGTATACGCCCGTTTGGGATGTGTGACCGCACAGCGGTGTGTACATGTATGACAAAGGTGTGACTCTGCCGGGACGGCCCGATGACCGCGCCCGCGAGCGGAACATTAGACTCGTCAGACCAGCTGGCGACTGCAAGGAGGCACGGGTGCTGCTGACCCGCATCAAGGGACCGCGCGATCTGGACCGGCTCGGCAAGGAGGAGCTGGACCAGCTCGCCGCGGAGATCAGGTCCTTCCTCGTCGACGCCGTCTCCAAGACCGGCGGGCACCTCGGCCCCAACCTCGGGGTGGTCGAACTGACGATCGCCCTGCACCGGGTCTTCGACTCGCCCAAGGACAAGATCCTCTTCGACACCGGCCACCAGGCCTACGTCCACAAGCTCCTCACCGGCCGCCAGGACTTCGGCGGGCTGCGCACCAAGGGCGGCCTGTCCGGCTACCCCTCGCGCGCCGAGTCCGAGCACGACGTGATCGAGAACTCGCACGCCTCCACCGTGCTGGGCTGGGCCGACGGCTTCGCCAAGGCCAACGAGGTCCTCGGCCGCGAGGACCACCACGTCGCCGCCGTCATCGGCGACGGCGCGCTCACCGGCGGCATGGCCTGGGAGGCGCTGAACAACATCGCCGCCGCCAAGGACCGCCCGCTGGTCATCGTGGTCAACGACAACGAGCGCTCGTACGGCCCCACCATCGGCGGCCTCGCCAACCACCTGGCGACCCTGCGCACCACCGACGGCTACGAGCGGTTCCTGGCCCGCGGCAAGGACCTCCTGGAGCGGACCCCCGTCGTCGGCAAGCCCCTCTACGAGACCCTGCACGGCGCGAAGAAGGGCCTCAAGGACTTCATCGCCCCGCAGGGCATGTTCGAGGACCTCGGGCTCAAGTACGTCGGCCCCATCGACGGCCACGACATCGAGGCGCTGGAATCGGCGCTGCAGCGCGCCAAGCGCTTCGGCGGCCCGGTCATCGTGCACTGCCTCACCCAGAAGGGCCGGGGCTACGAGCCGGCCGTCCAGGACGAGGCGGACCGCTTCCACGCGGTCGGCGTGATCCACCCGGACACCGGTCTGCCGGTGAAGACCGCCGCGGCCAGCTGGACCTCGGTCTTCGCCGACGAGATGGTCAAGCTCGGCAAGGAGCGCGAGGACATCGTCGCGATCACCGCGGCCATGCTCCAGCCGGTGGGCCTGAAGAAGTTCGCGGACGCCTACCCGGACCGCATCTACGACGTCGGCATCGCCGAGCAGCACGGCGCGACCTCCGCCGCGGGCCTGGCCAGCGGCGGCGTGCACCCCGTCTTCGCCGTCTACGCGACGTTCCTCAACCGCGCCTTCGACCAGGTCCTGATGGACGTGGCCCTGCACAAGTGCGGGGTGACCTTCGTCCTGGACCGCGCCGGCGTCACCGGCGACGACGGCGCCTCCCACAACGGCATGTGGGACATGTCCATCCTCCAGGTCGTCCCCGGCCTGCGCCTCGCGGCCCCCCGCGACGCCGAGCAGCTGCGCGCCCAGCTCCGCGAGGCCGTCGCCGTCGCCGACGCACCCACCGTCGTGCGCTACTCCAAGGGCGTCGTCGGCCCGGCCGTCCCCGCCGTCGGACGCATCGGCGCCATGGACGTGCTGCGCACCCCGGGCCCCGAGGTCACCCGTCCGGACGTACTCATCGTCTCGGTCGGCGCGCTCGCCCCGATGTGCCTGGAGATCGCCGCCCTGCTCGACAAGCAGGGCATCACCTCCACCGTCGTCGACCCCCGCTGGGTCAAGCCCGTCGACGAGGCCCTGGCCCCCCTCGCGGACGGCCACCGCGTCGTCGTCACCGTCGAGGACAACGGCCGCACCGGCGGCGTGGGCGCCGCCGTCTCCCAGGCCCTGCGCGACGCCGGCGTCGACGTACCCCTGCGCGACTTCGGCATCCCCCAGCGCTTCCTCGACCACGCCCCGCGCAAGGAGATCCTGGCCGAGATCGGCCTGACCGCCCCCGACATCGCCCGCCAGGTCACGGGCCTGGTGGCCAAGCTCGACGGCCGCTACGACACCGAGCCGGCGGCCACCGTCGACTAGGCCGTAGATCGCCGCGCGGTTGCACGTCACGGGCCGGGAGATCACCCTTGAGGTGGGCCTCCCGGCCCGTTCGCGTGCGTCGACACCTGTTCGGAGGTGCGTCGGTGAGTAGGGATACGAACAGCCCCTTCCGCACCAAGACGGTGGAGCAGTCCATCCGCGACACGGAGGAGCCGGAACACGCGCTCCGCAAGTCGCTCTCCGCCTGGGACCTGACCGTTTTCGGTGTGGGTGTGAT
This sequence comes from Streptomyces sp. NPDC002044, assembly GCF_040296725.1. NCBI lineage: Bacteria > Bacillati > Actinomycetota > Actinomycetes > Kitasatosporales > Streptomycetaceae > Streptomyces > Streptomyces sp. NPDC002044. The sequence continues at coordinate 36,214 of NZ_JBEOXU010000012.1, read as the reverse complement.
CATCGGCACCGGCATCTTCGTCCTCACGGGCATCGCGGCCCGGAACAACGCCGGACCCGCCACCGCCCTCGCCTTCGTGGCGGCGGGCATCGTCTGTGCCCTCGCGGCGCTCTGCTACGCCGAGTTCGCGTCCACCGTGCCGGTGGCCGGCTCGGCCTACACCTTCGCGTACGCCTCGATCGGTGAGCTGCCCGCCTGGATCATCGGCTGGGACCTGGTGCTGGAGTTCGCGCTCGGCACCGCCGTCGTGGCGGTCGGCTGGTCCGGGTACGTGCGCCACCTCATGGAGACCAACCTCGGCTGGGACATGCCCACCGCGCTGGCCGGACCCGACGCGGGAGGAACCTTCGACCTGCTGGCCTTCCTGCTGATCCTGGCGCTGACCGTGGTCCTGGTCATCGGGACGAAGCTCTCGGCCCGGATCACCGCGATCGTGGTCGCCATCAAGGTCACCGTGGTGCTGCTGGTCATCGTCGCGGGCCTGTTCTTCATCAAGGCCGACAACTACTCGCCGTTCATCCCCCCGGCCCAGCCGCAGGAGGCGGGCGGCGGCCTGCACGCGCCACTGGTCCAGCTGCTCTTCGGCTACGCGCCCACCAACTTCGGCGTCATGGGCATCTTCACCGCGGCCTCCCTCATCTTCTTCGCCTTCATCGGCTTCGACGTCGTGGCCACCGCGGCCGAGGAGACCAAGAACCCCCAGCGGGACATGCCGCGCGGCATCCTCGGCTCGCTGCTGGTGTGCACGGTGCTCTACGTCGCCGTGACGCTGGTGGTCACCGGCATGCAGAAGTACTCGGAGATGTCACCCACCGCCCCGCTCGCCGAGGCGTTCAAATCCGTGAACCAGCCGTTCTTCGCCGGCGCCATCAGTCTCGGGGCGTCCGTCGGGCTGATCACCGTGTGCATGATCCTGCTGCTCGGCCAGACCCGGGTGTTCTTCGCGATGAGCCGTGACGGACTGCTGCCGCGCGTCTTCTCCATCACCCACCCCAAGTACCGCACCCCCTACCGGGCGACCATGCTGCTCGGCGGGATCATCGCCGTCGTCGCGGGCTTCACCAGTCTGGAGAAGCTCGCGGAGCTGGTGAACATCGGCACGCTGTTCGCCTTCGTGGTGGTGGCCCTCGGCGTGATCGTCCTGCGCCGGACCCGCCCCGACCTGCACCGGGCCTTCCGCACCCCGTGGGTGCCGTTCGTCCCGATCGTGTCGATCGCGGCCTCGTTCTGGCTGATGCTCAACCTGCCGGCCGAGACCTGGATCCGCTTCGGCGTGTGGATGGCGATCGGTGTCGTCGTCTACTTCCTGTACGGACGCCGCAACAGCCGCCTCGCCAAGGCCGGCGCGGACGCGGAGTTCTAGGCGCGCGAAGCAGGGAGCCGGCCGTACGGTCACCCGTACGGCCGGCTCCGTGTGTGCGGGTGACCGTCAGCCCGTGGCGGGGGACTTCTTCGCGGAGGCCGGGATCTTCTGGTCGGTGCGCAGGGCCTCCCACAGCTGGGTCGCCTGCGGCTCCGCCGTGATCACGCGGTTGGGGTCCACCTTGTCGTAGGCGACCGGGAGCATGATGGTCTCCATGGTGTCCGGGTCCACGCCCTTCATGCTCTGCGCGAAGTCGGACAGCGCGGTGAGCGAGGCGAGATCGGAGTCCGTGGTCAGGGACTTGGTCCCGGCGTCCGCCAGTTTGTAGAGCCGGGCCGGGTTGCCGAGGGCGTCCTGCTTCTTGATCTCGGAGAGCATCGCCATCATGAACTGCTGCTGGAGACCTATCCGGCCCAGGTCGCTGCCGTCGCCGTAGCCGTAGCGGGTACGGACGAACTTGAGCGAATCGGCGCCGTCCAGGCGGTGGGTGCCCGCGTCCAGCTTCAGGCCGCCCTTCGCCCCGGTCATCGGCTTGTCGAGGGTGACGGTGACCCCGCCGAGCGCGTCCACCAGGCCCTTGAAGCCCGCGAAGTCCACCTCGACGAAGTGGTCGACGCGGACGCCCGACATGGCCTCCACGGTCTTGACCACGCACGCCGGACCGCCGGTGCCGTAGATGCTGTTGAACATGGCCCGCTTCTGCGCCGGGGCCGTCTTGCCGTCCTCGCCCTTGCACTCGGGCCGGTTGACCAGGGTGTCGCGCGGGATGCTCACCGCGGTCGCCTTGGCCCGGCCCTCGGGTATGTGCACCAGCATGGTGGTGTCGGAACGGGCCCCGCTGACGTCGCCGTGGTCCAGGTCGCCGTTGGCCCCCGCCCGGGAGTCGGAGCCGAGCACCAGGACGTTCTGTGCTCCGGCGACGAGCTTCTTCGGCCGGTCGTCCCCGATGGCCCGGTCCAGGTCGACACTGGAGATGTTGCTGTTGAGGCTGCTATACATCCACCAGCCGGCCCCGCCGGCGGCGAGGATCAGGACTGCCGCCGACAACAGGACGATCCACAGGACGCGCTTGCCGCGGCGCGGCTTGCGCCGACTGGTGCGCGAGGGTGCGGCGGGCTGGTCGGTCATGGAGGCAGAGCCCTTCTGCTATAGATGAATGTGAATAATAGACAGACTTTCGAGTGGGCCGGTCCGGGGTGAACCGGAGCGGACGCTCACACGGCAGACGGCACATGGCGGAAGGACGGACGGCGTCGTGAACCCAGGCAGGGGCGGCACCCGGCCCGCCCGTCCGGCTCGCGGGGCGCAGGTCGCCGCGCCCGGCGCGGCCGGTCCCGCCCATCCCTCGGCCCCCAGTGGAAAGTGGCTGTTCAGGGGCAACGACGGCCGTCTGACGGCCTACGCGTGCGCCGCCGGGGGACTGCTCCGCTGGACCGAGACGGGGGCTCCCGGCACGGGCTGGACGGTCCCCGAGGAGCTCGAAGTACCGGGCTGGACCGGGTCGGCGGCCATGGCGCAGAGCCACGAGGGCTACATCCATTTCGTTACCCTCCGCACTCCGGCGGACGGCTCCGACGGCCCCGAACTCGCCGTCGCGACCCAGTTCCAGTCCGGCCGCGGCCTGACCGCCTGGCGCGGCCTGGGCGTTCCCGGCGTACGCGGCGGTCCCGCGCAGGACGGCCCGGTCCGGCCGCCGTGCGTCGTCGTCAACCAGCGCTCCGGCAGCGTGCACGTCATCGTGTCGCTGCGCCTCGGCGGCATCGTGCGGCGCAGCCGCAACTCCCAGGGCACGTGGGGCGGGTGGAAGCAGCTGGCCCCCGAGTCCTACCAGGGCGGGGTGACGGCGCTGATGCCCGCCGGCGGGCCCCTGGAGGTACTGGCCGCCGGGCCGGCCGGGGTCGACCGCTGGGTGGGCGCCGGGCAGGGGCAGTTCCGTCTCGCCGACCGCGTCGCCACGCAGATGGCCGGAGCCCCCGCGGGGTGTCAGACGGGTGCGCGCAGGGCCACGTACTTCTGGCGCTACCCGGGGGACGGTTCGCTGGTGGCCTGGCGGGCCGGGGACCAGGGAGTGCAGAGCGGCATGATGGGGCTCGGCGGGGCGGGCGGCCACGGCACGCCCGGCGTCGGCAAGGCCGTCATCGGCGGCTACGACTGCACGGTCCTCGCGCAGAACGGCGCGGAGGGTGACATCGAACTCACCGCCTACGTCAGCGAGAACGAGGGGTACGGCACCTGGTGGGCCTCCCTCGGCGGCCACGGCCTGCACACCCCCCAGGTCGCCGTCGACGCCGCGGACCGCATCGTGGTGGCCGCCCTCGACCGGGACGGATCGCTGGTCGTGGCGCGGCAGGACACCGCCGGCGAGGGCCTCGCGTTCGGCCCCTGGCAGCGGGCCTGACCCACCGGGCCCCGGGCCCGGCCGGGCCCGGGGACGCTGCCCCGCCCGGCCGCCGCCCGGCCGCCGGCGGGCGGTGCGTCAGCCGCGGTCCGGCAGCGGGGTGCGCTGGGAGATCTCCACGCTGAGGCCGCCGGACGTCGTGTAGTACGGCGTGGCCACCAGCTCCATGCCCTGCGTGCCGGGGGCCGGCGCGACGACCACCGGCTGGCGGGCGGTGGTGTCCAGGTCGTCGGCCCGGCGTCCGCCGAGCCGCACCTCCTGGGTCACGCCCTCGAAGGAGACGGCCAGGTGGAAGTCCCACACGCCGGGCGGCACCGGCCAGCCGCTGGAGGTCTGCGCCAGGTTGATCCGGGTCGAGAAGCGGCCCATGGCCCGGGTGTTGCCCTTGGCGTTGGTCAGGGTGTCGTCGCGGCGGGCCGTCACGGAGAAGCCCTCCTCCGCGCCGCTCGTCCGCTCCCGCATCACCACCCGGGTCGCGCGGTCCTTCGTCGACAGCTGCTCGAAGAAGGCGTACCCGTCCAGGAGCAGCATCGGCCCGTCCCAGCCCACGCCCTGGAGCTGGTGGCTGACGGTCATGTCGCCGGTGATGTCGAACAGCCCGTCCTCCAGACCCACCTGCGGGTCGCGGAAGAACGGCAGCGTCGTGAACACCTTGCCGTCCTCGACCGTCTTGCGGACGCCCGGCCGGTCCTTGTCGGCCTCGAAGGCGGCCATCGTCGCCGCCTCCGCGACCCGGCCCCGCGCGAGCAGCGCGTACCGTACCGCCAGCATCCGGGGCAGCAGCGCCAGGGCCCCGGGGGAGACCTGCGAGCGCAGCACCTCGGACGCGGACCACAGGGTCCGCTCCCGGCCGGCCGGGTCCTCGGCGCTCAGCAGCGCGGCGGCGGTGGCCTTGCCCAGCTCCACTTCCAGGTGCCGGGCGTGCAGCCGGTCCCGCCGCGGCCCCTCCGGCAGCTGCGAGCTGACCAGCGCCAGCATCCGCGACACCAGGGCGACCCGGTCCGCCAGGGCGGCCGAGGGCGTCTGCGAGGGGCCCTTGACCACGCACGTGCGGTCGCCGACCACCGAGACGTTGTCCGCCCCGATGTAGGCGGCGGCGGTGAAGAACTGTTCCTCGCCGAACGGCATGTCGCTGGGGAAGGCCAGCCCGCGCCGCTGGAGCAGGCTGGTGCGGAACAGCTTGTCCGGCGTCAGCGACCAGTACGCGCGGGAGGTGTAGATGTCGGTGTGCGTCTGGTTCTTGCGGAACATCGACGTCGCCACCGTGTGCCGGCCGGAGCTCTCCAGCTTTCCGAGCACGATGTCGGCCTCGTTCGCGTCGCCCGCCGCGAGCATCCGCTCCAGCCCGTCGGGCGCGAGGCGGTCCGTCGCGTCCAGGAAGATGATGTACCGGCCGCCGGCCTGGCTGAGCGCCCAGTTCCGGGCCGACGCGCTGCTCAGCCCGCGCGGGACCTGGCCCACGCGCAGCAGCCGCGGGTACTGGTGGGCGGCGCGGGCCAGGAGGGATCCGCTGTCGTCGGTCGAGCCGTCGTCGACGGCGATGACCTCCAGCCGGTCCGTTCCGATCGACTGGGCGACGAGGGAGGCCAGGCACGCTTCGACCTCGGCGGCCTGGTTGCAGACCCGCAGCGCGACCGTCACGTCTTTGACGTCGGCGGCGTGCACGATCGCTTGGTTCATGATCCGTTGATCCTCATCGGTTACGCGCGGACTGGTCGGGCCGGGGCCACGGCATCTCACCGATGAGTTCGGGCCACTGCCACGGACGGAAGGCGACATCCGTCGGGTGCTGCGGGAACACACCCGGGATGTGCGCCGTCGGCCCCACGAAGACGTTCACGTGCGAGGTCAGCTTCGCGGCCGCGGGCGTGCCCACCACGTACTCGAACCGGTCGTAGCCGGTGAAGCCGGGGGTGGGCGTGTAGGTGACCCAGCCGTCGTAGGACAGCTGCGCGTCACCGTTGCCCGGCTGGGTCACGGAGATGGCCGTACTGCCCGCGGGGGCCGCCGACAGGACGTTCACCGAGCCCGGCCGGCCCGGTTCGGCCTCGATGCGCAGGCCCCGGGCGGAGGGCGCCCGCAGCCGCAGCGCCTCGTCCGAGAGCTTGCCGGTGCGCACCAGCCTGCGGCCCGTCGCGTCCGGGACACCCACCATGATCTGCGGACGCAGGACGGGCGCGGCGACCGATTCGCGCAGCCGCAGGTGCAGGACGCCCGTGGCGGTCTCGCCGGCGTCGGCCCGGACCCGGAACCAGCGCTGCCGCGGGAAGTACTCCAGGCCCTGGAGCGCCACGACCTCGGCGATTCCCTTCAGGGGGGCCTCCAGGAGATACGCGCAGCCGCGCGAGGCGCTCTGGTCGGGCGCCACGGACAGGCCGAGCTGGAAGGTCTCGCCGGGCACGACGCCGCGCCGCGGGTCGGCCGAGCTGTAGAGGGCGGCGTAGACGACGCCCAGGGACGGGTCGTCGCCGAGGGCCCGGCCCCGGCACAGGAGATTCACGCGCCGGACTCCTCAACTACTGGGGGACATGGACACACGGGACTTGGTGTTGTGGGCGAACGTCTCCTCGTCCAGCCAGCCCAGCTCGTCGTACGAGAACCGGCGGCGGTCGAGGTCCCGGCCCCAGTGGGACGGGATGATGCCCTGTTCGAGCATGCTGCGGGCGATGAAGCGGGCGCACTCGATGGCGCCCTCGGCCCGCAGGTGGACGTTGTCGCCGTCCTGGACGTGCCGCTGGAGGGGCTCGCCCGGCCGCAGGTAGGTGAAGACGCGCTTGGACGCCTCCGGGCCGAGCTCCTCCCACCACTGCAGGCTCTGCCGGTACAGGTCGACGACCGGCACGTGCTCGTCCTCGGCCAGCTGGCGGGCGGCGAGCGGATAGTCGCCCAGGAAGCGGGCCACGTTGCCGTGCCGGTCGATGCGGCGCCGCTCGTACGGCAGCAGGATCACCGGGTGGGCCTGCCGCTCGCGGGTGCCGTGCACGTAGGCGGCCATGTGCTCCAGGAAGGTGGAGAACGGCTCCGTGTGCAGGCCGGGGTCCGGCTTCCAGTCCGTCTGGCCGAAGCCGAACAGGAGGTAGTCGCCCGGCCGCATGGTGTCCAGGATCCACTGGAGCCGCCCGCGCTCGCGGAAGCTCTTCGAACTGGCCCGCGCGCGGGCGCAGTTGACGACCTCGACCGCGTCGGTGAGGAAGAGCGGCAGGGCCTGTGTCCAGCCCGCCATCGGCAGGAAGCTGTACGGGCGGCCGACCGCGTTGGAGCCGCCCGCCACGAAGATCCGGGGGCGGGCGCCCTGCTGGTTTCCGGGTGCGTACGTCACGCCTAGACCTCCTGCTCCTCCGCGGTCTGGGTCAGTAGCACCGACTCCAGAGCCGCTTCGAAGGCCGACCGCTGGGCGGGGGAGGAGGTCGGGTCCTGCTTGCGCACGTCGATGACGTGGCCGGTCATCTCGGACAGCAGGACGTCGAGCGAGCTGAGGGCCACCGACTCCGAGGTCAGCAGGGAGCCGGAGGGCTCCTGGCCGAAGGCCCTGGTCCGCATCGGGGTGGCGGTGCGCTCGGGGTTCACGCAGTTGACGCGGATCCGGTCGCCGGCCCACTCGTCGGCGAGTGCCTGCGTCAGGTTGACCATGGCGGCCTTGGTGGAGGAGTACAGGCTGTACTCGGCGCGGCCGCGGGTGTAGCTGCTGGAGGTGAACAGCAGCAGCTGGCCCTCGGTCTCGCTCAGGTACTTGTACGAGGCGCGGGCGATGTTCACGGGGGCGAGGTAGTTGACCTCCAGCGCCTCCCGGATCGTCTCGTTGTCGGTCTCGTCGAGCCGGCCGACGCGCAGCACGCCCGCGGTGTTCACGACGTAGTCGATGCGGCCGGTCTCCGCGTACGCGCGGGCGAGGGCCTCCTCGACGTGGTCGAGGTTCTCCACGTGGGTGCCGGTCGTGGAACGGCCCAGGGCGAAGACGCGGGCGCCGAAGCCCTCGGCGATCCGCGCGATGTCGGCGCCGATCCCGTACGAGCCGCCGAAGACGAGAACGGTCTTGCCGGCCAGCTGCTCGCGGTAGGCGGCCTCGCCGGCCTGGGCGGGCGCGGTGTGCGAGGCGAGCTGGAACAGCTTGTCGGCGATGAAGACGTCGACGGGCTGGGTGACCTTCATGTTGTACTCGTCGCCCTGCACCACGTGCACCGGCACGTCCGGCAGGTACTTGACCACGACGGAGCAGTCGTCGGTGGCCTGGAAGGACGGGTCGGCCTCGGCCCGGTCGTAGGCGGCGCGGATCGTGGAGAGCCGGAAGCCCTGCGGGGTCTGGCCGCGGCGCAGCCGGGAGCGGTCCGGCACCTCGGTGATGAACTCGCCGTCGTCGCCGTGGGTGCGGGTGACGATGACGGTGTCGGAGGAGGGGATGGCCACGTCGACGGCCTGGAACTTCTCCAGGGCCTCGACGCACTCCTTGACCACGCGCTGCGACAGCAGCGGGCGGACCGCGTCGTGGAAGAGGAGGTTGACGTCCTCGCCGGCCGCGAGGTCCTCGGCCGCCGCGCGGATCGCGATGCGGGTGGTCTCGCTGCGGGTGGAGCCGCCGGCCAGGACCCGGGTGACCTTGCCGAGGCCCGCGCGGTCCACGATGCGCTGGGCGTCCTCCACGTAGGCGGGGGTCATCAGGAGGATGACGTCGTCGACGTCCGGAGCGGTCTCGAAGATGTGCAGGGTGTGCTCGAGGATCGGCTTCCCGGCGATCTTGAGGAGCTGCTTCGGTATCTCTAGACCGATGCGCTGACCGGTGCCACCGGCGAGGACGACGGCGATGGTGCGGCGCGGGGTGGCACTGGAGGACAAGGTCTCCTTCTTCCTGGCAGGGGGATGGGGCACGAGGTGCTCGGGAGGGATCCGGCTACGCGGGCAGGTGCGTGTGTTCCGGGTACTCCACGGGGAAATCGAGCAGCCCCCGCCGGTACAGGTTGTTCGCGGCGGCGTTGAAGCGGACGCCTGAGGGCGGGTACTCCTGGCCGAGGAGGTACTCCTTGAGCTGCTCCCGGTAGGGCGCCATGACGTCCTCGCGCGGATGGAGCATGGCCTCGATGGCCGTGCTCAGGCCGCCGCACTCGGTGTCCAGGAGGTACGAGGCGTACGCCGTCCGCTGTTCGTTGCGGAACTCGGCGTCGGGCAGCCCGTCGAGGTTGAAGATCGCGTACGGCTTCAGCGTCGCGACGAAGTCGGACACCACGCTCGACATGTCGCCGATGAGCAGGTCGGACTGGTTGAAGCAGTCGTACAGGGCGGGGATCCGCTCGGTCACCACGTGGTGGGCGGTGTCCGGGATCGCGCTCCAGTACAGGGTCGCGGCCTGGTTGCGGCTGCGCCTGATGCGGGCGGTCCGCTCCTCCTCGGTCAGGTCCGGGAACTTGGAGCGGACGCCGCGCTCGGAGAGGTCGGCGATCCGCTGGTCGATCCGGGCCAGCTTCCTCGCCGCCGACTTGGAGTCGGTGGCGTTGCGGCCGAAGCGCCGGGCGTTGTCCTCCTGGAGCATGGCGATGACGCGGCGGTGCGCGGCGGCGGCCTGGGGAGAGCGCGAGCCGGTGAGCGGGTGCGGCTTGTAGATGATCCGGATGTCCTGCTCGTGGTCGAGCAGGGCCTGGATCAGGGTCTCGCCGGCCGGGATGACCGAGGTGTAGCAGGCGTCGTCGGTCCAGCCCTCCCAGGTGGGGGCGTAGATGACGGTGGGCATCGGGCCGGCGACCTTGCCGGTCCAGCGGTGCAGCGACATGAGCTGGGGCCGGCCGACCTCGACGATCTGGTTGTGCGTCACGGCGTGCTTGATGCGCTCGTAGCGGTCGCGGCCCGCGCGCCCGGCCACCCAGATCTCGTCGAAGACCTTGCTGACGCGGTTGCTGCTCGCGAGCTTGTCGCTGTCGCCGTGGCCGATGAAGACGTGCTTGACCTCGGCGCGCTGGAGCATGTGCACGTTCTTGCCCGCGTTGCCGGGGTAGAGGGCGACGCGGAGCTCGTTCATCTCGATCCGGGCCAGGTTGTCGGCCTTGGGAACGCAGATGACGGGGATGGACGTCGCGTCCAGGTAGCGCAGGGTGGCGCGCTCGCGGAGCACGATGACGGTCCGCAGGTCCAGCTCCTCCAGTGCCTCCAGCCACATGTTCACCTGGTACATGAAGTCTTTGGAGATGGCGGCGAAGGTGAAGTAGAGCGCGACCTGGGGACGGTACTCGGCCAGCTGGTGGTTGAGTTCGTCGAGGGCCTCGTCGGCGGTGGGCAGCTTGAGCGCGTTGCGCGCGTCGGGCACCAGCACCAGCAGGGAGAGGTAGGCCAGGAAGACGGTCGCGATCATGCCGTACGTGACCCAGCGCCAGTTCTCCGTCGCGATGGTGGCCAGCGCGCCGCCCATCAGCGGGATGTCCATGTGCAGGGTCTTGCGCACGTGCTTGTCGACCAGGAACGGGTGCGGCATGCGGCGGATGCCGAGTGCCTCCAGGTCGAGCCCGCGGGTGGTGAACGGCAGCTCGTTGCGCATCTTGCGGACGTGCTTGAGGAGCGCGCCGTACGCGAGCTGGAGGATGAAGAGCAGCAGCAGCCCGATGGTGGTCATCTGCGCCACGAAGGACTCGATGTCGGCGATGGCTCCGCACAGGCCGAGCAGCAGGAACTGCCGGATGAGGAAGCGCATGGTGAGACCGAAACGGGAGTCGCGCAGCCGCTCCAGCGTCGTCGATTCGCTGTTGTGGAGCAGCAGGTCGCAGGCGTAGCTGACGGCCGCGCAGTACGCGAACATCGGGAGGGAGGCGAGGGCGACGGCGGCCATCATGCCGATGAAGCTGAGAATCAGCCCGGCGGTGATCAAGATGCCGAGAACTGCTTGCCGTCGCTTGGAGCCCATAGTGCGGTGCCTCCCCCGAGGAGGTTTGAGAATCCCGTGAAGTGTCGGAGTAGTATAAGCAGCCTTATGGAGGGCCTTCGAACTCCAGGTGAACCACAGGCCAATGCTTGGGGATGACTGCCTGTATAGGTCACATAAAGGTAACGGGCCGTTCATCGGGGGCGGATGGCGGGCCTTCGATCCGAAGGCGCCCGCTCACGCCGTGAAGCGATAGAGCGTCAGTTCCCGGCGGTCTTCGGTCTTCACGGAAAAGCCGATGCACAATCCCACCCGGCCCCCCGCCAGGGTGACGGCCATTCCCTCGGGCTCCCGGTAGGCAAGATCAGGAGCCACGGTGACGCGCTGACGGCCCTGAGCCTTTCCGGTGGTGACATCGATAGCGGAAAGATATGTGTTGCCGCCGGACTTCCGGGGGTTCTTACCCTTTCTGTCCGTGTACGGGTTTCCGGTCAGTATGTAGATGAAGTTTCCGTGCAGTGCGCAGCCCTGAAACCATTCCTCTTCCCTGACCTGTACGCCGGCTTTGACGAACGCCGCGGATTCCGTGCGCCCGGCGAGGAAATCCTCCATCTGGTATACGGCGAATCGCCGTTCGCCGCCCCGTTCGTGACTCACCAGCACGCGGCCGCCGGCCAGGTCGAGGGAGGGAGAGACGTCAGAGGCGCCCGGCAGCGGGTCGAAGTGGGTCACGGACGAGTCCGAGCTGTCCAGGATCGCCCCGTCCTTGAACGGCGTACGGGCCACCGAGCGGCCGTAGCCGGTCTTCGGGTCCGCCTTCCCCTCCACCCAGAGGTGGGTGCGCTTGCCCACCGGCTCGACCGCGAACGAAATGCCGTGCCCGAAACCGCGCAGATACATGTGGCCGGTGACTTTCCCCGCCGCGGTCAGCCGCGTCAGGCACATGTCCCCGGCGTCCTTGCGGTCGGCGGCGGCCAGCGGCTCGTCCTCGTCCGAAAGGCGGATTCCGGCCTGCAGGGTCTGGAGCGTGTAGACCAGACCGTTCACGTCGTCGAAGGCGAATGACTGCGGGCCCGTCGTGTTGAAGAGCCGCGCGGGCGCGAGTATCTCGGTGCCGGAGCGCATGTCGAATTCGCCGACGATCCGGGGAAGGTCGTTCTGCTCGTCCGTTACGTCCGGCTCGTCCGGTTCGTGGCCCCGGGGCCAGGCCAGGCTGCTCGCGGTAATTCCGGCGGCAACGGCGCCGCCGGCGAACAGAAGGGTCCGCCGGCTGAAAGGTGTCTGGTTGTCCGCCATGTCCGGCATTCTGTCATCAGGGCCGGCCGGCTCCCGCATCGGCCCCCGGCCGGCACGTATCGCAACGCCAACGGGCGCCCGCCCCCGTTGAGGGACGGACGCCCGATGTGCGTTCGCATCGCTATGCGACGGTATGGCAGGCCGGAACCCGCCACACCGCAATTCCTCAGACCGGGACGCTCGCCAGACCGGGGGCGAGGAACTTCTTGCCGTTCACGCGCTCCGAGACGCCCTCGCGGTCCAGGTACGGCGTGACGCCGCCCAGGTGGAAGGGCCAGCCGGCGCCCGTGATGAGGCAGAGGTCGATGTCCTGGGCCTCGGCCACGACACCCTCGTCCAGCATCAGGCCGATCTCCTGCGCCACCGCGTCCAGGACGCGGTCGCGGACCTGCTCCTCGGTCAGGACGCTGTCGCCCTGGACCAGGAGGGCGGCGACCTCGGGGTCGAGCTCCGGCTTGAAGCCGTTCTCGGCCGAGTAGACGTAGAAGCCGCGCTTGCCGGCCTCGACGACCCGCTTCAGGTTGGGGGAGACGGTGAAGCGCTCCGGGAAGGAGCGGTTCAGGGTCTCGGAGACGTGCAGCCCGATCGCGGGGCCGACGAGCTCCAGCAGCACCAGCGGGGACATCGGCAGACCGAGCGGCTCGATGGCCTTCTCGGCCGTGGCCACCGGGGTGCCCTCGTCGATGACGTTCTGGATCTCGCCCATGAAGCGGGTGAGGATGCGGTTCACGACGAACGCCGGGGCGTCCTTCGTCAGGACCGCGGTCTTCTTCAGCTTCCGCGCCACACCGAAGGCCGTGGCCAGCGAGGCGTCGTCGGTCTGCTCGCCGCGGACGATCTCCAGCAGGGGGAGGATCGCGACCGGGTTGAAGAAGTGGAAGCCGACCACGCGCTCCGGGTGCTGGAGCTTGGAGGCCATCTCCGACACCGACAGCGAGGAGGTGTTGGTGGCGAGGACCGCGTGCGCCGGGGCGACCGCCTCGACCTCCGCGAACACCTTCTGCTTGACCGACATCTCCTCGAACACGGCCTCGATGATGAAGTCCGCGTCCGCGAAGCCCTCGGCCTTGTCCAGGACGCCGGTCACCAGGGCGGTCAGGCGGTTGGCCTTGTCCTGGTTGATGCGGCCCTTGCCGAGCAGCTTCCCGATCTCGGCGTGGACGTAGCCCACGCCCTTGTCCACGCGCTCCTGGTCGATGTCGGTGAGGACCACCGGCACCTCCAGGCGGCGCAGGAAGAGCAGCGCCAGCTGCGAGGCCATCAGACCCGCGCCCACGACGCCGACCTTGGTGACCGGGCGGGCCAGGGACTTGTCCGGGGCGCCGGCCGGGCGCTTGGCGCGCTTCTGGACCAGGTTGAAGGCGTAGATGCCGGAGCGCAGCTCGCCGCCCATGATGAGGTCCGCGAGCGCGGTGTCCTCGGCGTCGAACCCCTTCTGGAGGTCGCCGTCCTTGGCCGCCTCGATGATCTCCAGCGCGCGGTAGGCGGCCGGGGCCGCGCCGTGCACCTTGGAGTCCGCGATGGCGCGGCCGCGGGCGACGGCCGCGTCCCAGCCCTCGCCGCGGTCGATCTCCGCGCGTACGACCTCGGTGGTGCCCTTCAGCACGCCCGCGGTCCACAGCAGCGACTGCTCCAGGAAGTCCGCACCCTCGAACAGCGCGTCCGCGATGCCCAGGTCGAGGACCTGCTTGCCGCGCAGCTGCTTGTTCTGGTTCAGCGAGTTCTCGATGATCACCGAGACCGCGCGGTCCGCGCCGATCAGGTTCGGCAGCAGGGCGCAGCCGCCCCAGCCGGGAACCAGGCCGAGGAAGACCTCGGGCAGCGAGAAGGCCGGGATGGCCTTGGAGACGGTGCGGTAGGAGCAGTGCAGGCCGACCTCGACACCGCCGCCCATCGCCGCGCCGTTGTAGTAGGCGAAGGTCGGGACGGCCAGCGCCGCCAGGCGCTTGAAGACGTCGTGGCCGCCCTTGCCGATGGCGAGCGCCTCGTCGTGCTTCTTCAGCAGCTCGACGCCCTTGAGGTCGGCGCCCACCGCGAAGATGAACGGCTTCCCGGTGATGCCCGCGCCGACGATGGAGCCGGCGGCGGCCTCCTGCTCGAGCCGGTCGATCGCCGCGTTCAGGTTGGCGAGGGACTGCGGGCCGAAGGTGGTCGGCTTGGTGTGGTCCAGGCCGTTGTCCAGCGTGACGAGCGCGAAGCGCCCGGCGCCGAGCGGCAGGTCCAGGTGGCGGATGTGCGCCTGCGTGACGACCTCGTCCGGGAACAGCTCGGCCGCGCCCTTCAGGAGCTCAGTGGTGGTGCTCACTTGGAGTCTCCCTCGGAGGTGAAGTGCGGGTTCTCCCAGACGACGGTGGCGCCCATGCCGAAACCGACGCACATGGTGGTCAGGCCGTAGCGGACGTGCGGCTGCTCCTCGAACTGGCGGGCCAGCTGCGTCATCAGGCGCACACCCGAGGAGGCGAGCGGGTGACCGAAGGCGATGGCGCCGCCGTACTGGTTCACGCGCGCGTCGTCGTCGGCGATGCCGTAGTGCTCCAGGAAGGCCAGGACCTGTACGGCGAAAGCCTCGTTGACCTCGAAGAGGCCGATGTCGTCGATCGTCAGACCGGCCTGCGCGAGGGCCTTCTCGGTGGCCGGGATCGGGCCGTAGCCCATGACCTCCGGCTCGACGCCCGCGAAGGAGTACGAGACCAGGCGCATCTTGACCGGGAGGTTGTTCTCCCGGGCGAAGTCCTCGGACGCGATGATCGCGGCGGTGGCGCCGTCGTTGAGACCGGCGGCGTTGCCCGCGGTGACCCGGCCGTGGGGGCGGAACGGGGTCTTGAGGCCGGCCAGGTTCTCCAGCGTGGTGCCCGGGCGCATCGGCTCGTCGGTGGTGACCAGGCCCCAGCCCGTCTCGCCCGCCGCCTCGTTGGTGTTGCGCACCGAGACCGGCACCAGGTCCTGCTGGATCTTGCCGTCGGCGTACGCCTTGGCGGCCTTCTCCTGCGAGCGCACGGCGTACTCGTCGGCGCGGAGCTTGGTGATCGTCGGGTACCGGTCGTGCAGGTTCTCGGCGGTCATGCCCATGAACAGGGCGGACTCGTCGACCAGCTTCTCGGAGACGAAGCGCGGGTTGGGGTCCACGCCCTCGCCCATGGGGTGGCGGCCCATGTGTTCGACGCCACCGGCGAGGGCGACGTCGTACGCGCCGAAGGCCACGCCGCCCGCGACCGCGGTCACGGCGGTGAGCGCACCGGCGCACATGCGGTCGATCGAGTAGCCCGGGACCGACTGCGGGAGGCCCGCGAGGATGCCGGCCGTACGGCCCAGCGTGAGGCCCTGGTCGCCGATCTGCGTGGTCGCGGCGATGGCGACCTCGTCGATCTTCTTGGGGTCCAGGTCCGGGTTGCGGCGCAGCAGCTCCCGGATCGCCTTCACGACGAGGTCGTCGGCGCGGGTCTCGTGGTAGATGCCCTTCGGGCCCGCCTTGCCGAACGGGGTGCGGACGCCGTCGACGAAGACGACGTCCCTGACGGTACGAGGCACGTTGGCTCTCCTCCAGGTGCGGGTGCGCACTGCTGCGCGGGTGCGCGCTCGGCGGGTGCCGCTGAGCGCGCGCTCACCTCATCATGCTACTTGCGGGTAACCAATGTGCACACCCCCTCCGGGAGGAGCGGCGAAGGTCACACTCCGGCCCCCTCGGCCGCTGCGGGTTCCCGCGCGGGCCCGGCCGACATCGCCGAGGCCATGGCGGCCGAGGAACGGTGTACGTCCGCCACGAACGTGCGGCGCCGGACGCCCAGCGCGCGCAGGGCCGGCCCGTGGTCGACGCAGACCAGGACGGCCGCGCCGCCGAGGAGCACCCGCCACCCGCCGGTGACGGCCCGCCGGACCGGCCGGGGGAGCCCCGCGAGCCCCTCGCGCAGCCGTTGGCAGTGGAAGGGGACGTGCCGTTCCTCGTCCGCCAGGATCCGGGCGGCGGTCTCGGACGTCAGCGGGTCGCAGGTGCCGTCCCGCAGGGCGCGGTAGTACCGCAGGGCCACCACCTCGGCGATCATCAGGACGAGCAGCTCCAGCTTCAGCCCCATCAGCCGCCGCAGCCGGACGAACGCGGCGTCGCTCCAGTGCCCTTGGAGCGTCCGCGCCTCCCCGGCCGCGAGGAGCAGCGCCAGCATCCGCGCGTGGTTCTGCTCCTCGGCGACGAACAGCCGGACCGCCTCCGTGTAGCCGGCGTCGCCCGCGCGCTCCGCCTTGCCGATCAGCTCCGATCCGTCGCCGTCCTCGCCCACCTGGAACTTCTGGACGGACCGGACGACCGCCGGGGCGAGGCGGGCGCCCCGCGCCCAGTCCGGGTCCCCCAGCGCCGCGCGGCGCTCCCGCTCGGCCCCGAAGTCCGCGATCCATTCCCCGTACCCAGTTTTGATCATGTTCAGAACCTACTGAGGGTTGAGCGTGTTCAAAAGGGCGCGGGTGTCATGAGCGCGTAACAAAGCCCCCGGCCGGTGGCCGGGGGCTTTCGGTGGTCGCGGACCGGACCGCGGACCGGACCGCGGATCAGGCCGTGGGCCGGACCGCGGACCGGACCGCGGTGCGGATCAGACCGTGGCGCTGGGCTGATCGGGTTCCGGCGGCACCTCGTACGTCGCGGCCAGGGCCGTGACGAGCGCCGGGGTCACCTGCTCGATCTGCCACGGACGGGCGCCGTGGCCCGCGAGGGCCTCCGCGACCGCGTCCGGGCCGAGCGGCGCCGGCGGCTCCCAGCACAGCCGGCGGACCGTGTCCGGGGAGATCAGGTTCTCCTGGGGCAGGTTCAGGCCCTCCGCGAGCGCCGAGACGGCGGCGCGGGCGGCCGACAGACGGGCCGCGGCCTCGGGGTCCTTGTCCGCCCAGGAGCGCGGCGGCGGCGGACCGGCCAGGCTCGCACCCGGCTGCGGGAGCTCGCTCTCGGGCAGGGCCTTCGCCCGGTCCACGGCGGCCATCCACTGGTCCAGCTGGCGCCGGCCCATCCGCTGCCCGAACCCGGGCAGGGCCGACAGGGCCTGCACGTTCGCGGGCAGCCCGAGAGCGGCCTCGACGATCGCGCCGTCGCCGAGCACCTTGCCCGGCGACACGTCACGGCGCTGCGCGATCCGGTCCCGGGACTCCCACAGCTCCCGTACGACCGCCATCTGCCGGCGCCGGCGCACCTTGTGCATGCCGGACGTACGGCGCCAGGGGTCCTTGCGCGGCGGGGCGGGCGGCGCGGCGGCGATGGCGTCGAACTCCTGGCGGGCCCACTCCAGCTTGCCCTGCCGGTCCAGCTCCTTCTCCAGCGCGTCCCGCAGGTCCACCAGCAGCTCGACGTCCAGTGCGGCGTAGCGCAGCCACGGCTCCGGGAGCGGGCGGGTGGACCAGTCGACGGCGGAGTGGCCCTTCTCCAGCGCGTAGCCGAGCACGCCCTCGACCATCGCGCCGAGTCCCACCCGGGGGAAGCCGGCGAGGCGGCCGGCCAGCTCGGTGTCGAACAGGGACGTGGGCACCATGCCTATGTCCCGCAGGCACGGCAGGTCCTGGGTGGCGGCGTGCAGGATCCACTCGGTGCCGGACAGGGCCTCGCCGAGGTCGGACAGGTCGGGGCAGCCCACCGGGTCGATGAGCGCGGAGCCGGCCCCCTCGCGGCGCAGCTGCACCAGGTAGGCGCGCTGTCCGTAGCGGTAGCCGGAGGCGCGCTCGGCGTCCACGGCGACGGGTCCGGTGCCCGCGGCGAAGGCCGCGACCACATGGGCGAGGGCCTCCGCGTCGGCGACGACCGGCGGGATTCCCTCGCGGGGTTCGAGCAGGGGGATCGGCGGCCCGTCGGACGGAGCTCGTTCGTCCGGGGGGCCGCCCCCGGTGGTGGTGCGCACGTCTGCTGCGGTCTCTTGGGCGTCGGTCACCGGTCAAGGGTATCGGTGGATGTGACGCGCCCGTCGCCGGAACGTTCCGGCGACGGGCGCGGGGGTGAGAACGGACGGCTCCCCGGGTTCCCCCGGGGGCACCCCCAGCCACCGCTGGAGTTCGCCCGGGAGCCTCGGGGCGGGATCAGTGGATGATTCCGGTCCGCAGGGCGACGGCGACCATCCCGGCCCGGTCGCCGGTGCCCAGCTTGCGGGCGATCCGGGCGAGGTGGGACTTGACGGTCAGGGCGGACAGGCCCATCGATACGCCGATGGCCTTGTTGGACTGGCCCTCCGCGACGAGGCGCAGGACCTCGACCTCGCGGCCGGAGAGCTCTCGGTATCCGCCCGGGTGGCTCGGGGCACCCGGGGGGCGGCGGTGCATGCGGGCGGCGGCAGCGCCGATGGGGGCGGCGCCGGGCCGGGTGGGGAGCCCGATGTTCGTCCGGGTGCCGGTGACGACGTAGCCCTTCACTCCGCCCGCGAGGGCGTTGCGGACGGCGCCGATGTCGTCGGCGGCGGACAGGGCCAGGCCGTTGGGCCAGCCGGCGGCGCGGGTCTCGGACAGCAGGGTGAGACCGGAACCGTCGGGAAGGTGTACGTCGGCCACGCAGATGTCGCGCGGGCTGGCGACGCGGGGACGGGCCTCCGCGATGGACGAAGCCTCGATCACGTCGCGAACTCCGAGGGCCCACAGATGGCGGGTCACGGTGGAACGTACGCGCGGGTCGGCCACGACGACCATGGCCGTCGGCTTGTTCGGGCGGTAGGCGACCAGGCTTGCGGGCTGCTCGAGAAGAACGGACACCTAGGCCTCCTGGGGGGAGTGGCGGGACGGCCGGCTCGGGGAAGGAAGCCGGTGCGAACCGTGCGGATGGTCACTGACTCCTTCGGCACGTCACCCGCCCGGCTTTAGGGAATGATCACGATTTGGTGAGTAACAATTCGGGCAATTCGGACGCACGATCGATCATCGGGTGATCAGAAGCCCACAAGGGAAGCCCCGTTGCGACACTCGGTTCCGGGCTTCGAGCGGCCGTACGAGGCCGCGGGCCGTTCCGGACGCTCCGCGCGGGGTCCGCGCCGGCCCGGTCCGGGGGCCGGGCACGGGCCGGTACGCGGCCTCGCGCGCACCGCCGTACGGCCCCGCGGCTACGGGTGGTGCGGACCGCGCCGCTGTGGCAGGGAGACCACACCGGTGACCGCGTCCGTCGGACCCACCGGCGGCAGCCCCGCGATCTGGCACAGCAGCTCGCACCAGGCCGACAGGTGGGCCGAGGTGTCCGGCACCCCGCCCACCCCCTCACGGGGCGTCCACGAGGCCCGGATCTCGATCTGGGTCGCCGGCCGCCGCTCCGAGAGCCCGCCGAAGTAGTGCGAGCCCGCCATCGTGACGGTGCCGCTCGGCTCTCCGTACGTCAGCCCGCGCGCGTCGAGCGCCCCGGTCAGCCAGGACCAGCACACCTCGGGCAGGAGCGGGTCGGCGGCCATCTCCGGCTCCAGCTCCGCCCGTACCAGCGTCACCAGGCGGAACGTTCCGTGCCAGGCGTCGTGCCCGGACGGATCGTGGAGCAGGATGAGCCGGCCGTCCGCCAGATCGTCCTCACCGTCGACGACCGCAGCCTCCAGCGCGTACGCGTGCGGTGCCAGTCTCTGCGGCGGTTTCGTGGGGTCGATCTCGATCCCCGCCCGCAGCCGCGCCTTCTTCAAGCCGTCGACCGCCCGCCGGAACGGGAGCGGGACGGAGCTCTCCTTCGCGCTGTCCGTACCGTCAGCGCCATCTGAAAATCGTCCCTGAGCCGCAGCCATGCGGGGAAGACTAGGCGGAACGAGCGCCCGTACGGCGCAGGGACACCCGCACCGGGCCGGGCACTTCTTCATACGTGCGAGGATTCGGGGCGTGAGTGCCAACGACCTTCCCCTCGCTCGAGGCTCCGCCCGAGCTGGGGAGACCCCGTCCACGGGCCAGCCGAGTCAGACGTACGATTCCGCCTTCATGAAGGCGTGCCGGCGGGAGCCGGTGCCCCACACCCCGGTGTGGTTCATGCGGCAGGCGGGGCGCTCACTGCCGGAGTACCGCAAGCTGCGCGAGGGCACCCAGATGCTCGAGTCCTGCATGCGGCCCGACATGGTCACCGAGATCACGCTGCAGCCGGTGCGCCGCCACAACGTGGACGCGGCGATCTTCTTCTCCGACATCGTGGTCCCGCTGAAGGCCATCGGCATCGACCTGGACATCAAGCCGGGCGTCGGCCCGGTCGTCGCCCGGCCGATCCGCCGCCGCGAGGACCTCGCACAGCTGCGCGACCTCACCCCGGAGGACGTCGCGTACGTCACCGAGGCGATCGGCATGCTCACGGGTGAACTGGGCTCCACCCCGCTCATCGGGTTCGCGGGCGCGCCGTTCACCCTCGCGAGCTACCTCGTGGAGGGCGGCCCGTCCCGCAACCACGAGCACACCAAGGCCCTCATGTACGGGGACCCGCAGCTGTGGGCGGACCTGCTGGACCGCCTCGCCGAGATCACCTCGGCCTTCCTGAAGGTCCAGATCGAGGCCGGCGTCTCCGCCGTCCAGCTCTTCGACTCCTGGGTCGGCGCGCTCGCCCCGGCCGACTACCGCCGCTCCGTGATGCCGGCCTCGGCGAAGGTCTTCGAGTCCGTCGCGTCCTACGGCGTCCCGCGCATCCACTTCGGCGTGGGCACGGGCGAGCTGCTGGGCCTGATGGGCGAGGCCGGCGCGGACGTCATGGGCGTCGACTGGCGGATCCCGATGGACGAGGCCGTCCGCCGCGTCGGTCCGGGCAAGGCACTCCAGGGCAACCTGGACCCCGCCGTGCTCTTCTCCACCCCGGAGGCGGTCGAGGCCAAGACGGACGAGGTCCTCGCGGCCGCCGCCGGCCTGGAGGGCCACATCTTCAACCTCGGCCACGGCGTCCTGCCGACGACCGACCCCGACGCCCTGACCCGCCTGGTGGACCACGTCCACACCAGGACCGCCCGCTGAGCCGGACGGCACCGAAGACGACCGGGACGCCGGTACCGCGCCGCGCACGACACGGCACGGACCGGCGTTCCGCACATCGGGCCCGCCCCGCACGTCCGGGGGCCGCGCCGCCGGACGGGAGCCGCTACACCCCGGCCGCGCGCACCGCCGAGACGGCCTTGCGGGCCGCCACCAGGACCGGGTCCCAGACCGGGGAGAACGGCGGGGCGTAGCCCAGGTCCAGCGAGACCATCTGGTCCACCGTCATGCCCGCCGTGAGGGCGACCGCCGCGACGTCCACCCGCTTGGCCGCGCCCGCGCCGCCGACGATCTGCACGCCGAGGAGCCGGCCCGTGCGGCGCTCGGCCATCATCTTCACCGTCATCTCCGTCGCGCCCGGGTAGTAGCCCGCCGTGTTGGTGGAGGTGATCGTCGAGGTGACGAAGCGCAGGCCCACGTCCAGGGCGTCCTTCTCGCGCAGCCCCGTACGGGCGATCTCCAGGTCGCAGACCTTGCTCACCGCCGTTCCGACCACCCCGGGGAAGGTGGCGTAGCCGCCGCCCACGCCCGAGCCGATGACCTGTCCGTGCTTGTTGGCGTGCGTGCCCAGCGGAATGTGCCGGGTACGGCCCGAGACCAGGTCGAGGACCTCCACGCAGTCCCCGCCCGCCCAGATGTTCCCGTGGCCGCGGACCCGCATCGACAGGTCCGTGAGCAGGCCGCCCGACAGGCCGAGCGGCAGCCCGGCCGCCCGGGCCAGGGCGGTGCGGGGCTCCACGCCGATGCCGAGGACGACCACGTCCGCCGGGTACTCGTCGCCGTCCGCCGTCGCCACCGCGCGGACCCGGTTCTCCCCGTCGGTCAGGATCTTGGTGACCTCGGCGCGGGAGACCGTGACGATGCCCATGCCGTTCATCGCCCGGTGCACCAGGCCGCCCATGTCCGGGTCCAGGGTGGCCATCGGCTGCTCGCCCCGGTGCAGGACGGTGACCTCGTACCCGCGGCCGACCAGGGCCTCCGCCATCTCCACGCCGATGTAGCCGGCGCCCACGACGACCGCGCGGCGGCCCTGCGTACGCTCCAGGGTCGTCATCAGCCGCTGGCCGTCGTCCAGGCTCTGCACGCCGTGGACCCCGTGGGCGCCGATGCCGGGCAGCCGCGGCCGCACCGGGCGGGCGCCGGTGGCCAGCACGAGCTGGTCGTAGCCGGTCCAGGACTCGGACCCCGATTCCAGATCGCGGGACCTGACCCGCTGCCCGGACAGGTCCAGCTCGACGACCTCGGTCCGGGTGCGCAGGTCGATGCCGCGGGCCCGGTGCTCCTCGGGCGTCCGGGCGATCAGGTCGTCCCGCTCCGCCACCTGGCCGCCGATCCAGTACGGGATCCCGCACGCGGAGTACGAGGTGAAGTGCCCGCGCTCGAAGGCGGTGATCTCCAGCTCCGCCGCACCCTTGAGCCGCCGCGCCTGTGACGCCGCGGACATCCCCGCCGCGTCCCCGCCGACCACCACCAGTCGTTCCGCCGCCATCGCCCGTACCGTCCTTCCGTCACCGTCACCGTCACCGTCACCGTCGTCCGGGGAACACGCTACGGGCGCAAGCGTGTTCCCCCGTACCGGCCCGCCTCAGCCCTGTCCGTCCGTCCCGGTCCCGTTCCCGGTGGGGGAGCCGGCGGGGGAGTCGGCGGGGGACGAAGCCCTCGCGCGGGACGGAGCGGCGTCGGGGGCGCCGGCCGGCGGCGCGGGCGTGGTCCAGGGCCCGGGAGCGCCCTGCGCGGGGACCCGCGCGACGGCGGCCGCCGCGCGCGGCTTCGCGGGCCGCAGCCCGCGGTAGACCCGGAACGCCAGCGCGAGCAGCGCCGCCGCGATGGCGAACGGCAGCACCGCGCCGACCGCGAGGACCAGGTACCGCACCAGGGTGGAGAAGACGTCCCAGCCGCCGCGCAGCGCGTCGGCGAAGCCCGCCTCGTCCTCCTTCTTCTTCTCCGCGGCCTGCGGGGCCGGTTCGGACACGGAGAGGGTGATGGTGCCCAGCGCGGTCTGGTCCTTCAGCGCGCCCTGCTGGGCGAGCAGCGACTCCAGGTCGGACTGGCGCCGGCTCAGCTCGCCCTCCAGCATGACCACGTCGCTCAGCGCCGAGGCCCGGTCCATCATCTCGCGCACCCGGACCACGCTGGCCTGCTGCGACTTGACCCGGCTGTCGACGTCCGCGACCCTCTCGCCCACGTCCTGCGTCTCGACCTTGCGGTTCAGCAGCTTCCCGCCGCCCTCCAGCGAGCCGATCACGGCGTCGAAGCGCTCGCCCGGCACGCGCAGCGTCACCGTCGAGGTGACCCGGCCGTCCTTGCCGCGCCCGGTGGACTCGTTGCCCACGTACCCGCCCGAACGCTCCGCCTCCGTGCGGGCCGCCGCGAGGGCCTTCTGCGGCTCCGCCGTCTCGATGCCCAGCGTCGCCGTACGGATCACGTGGGCGCGGACCGGGGCGGGCTGCGGCTGGGCCTTGGCGTCCGCCGCCGAGGGCGCGGCGCTTCCGGCACCCGGCTTGGCCGCGGCCGCCCCGCCCTCCTGCGCCGCACCGTCCTGCGGACCGGCCGCCGGGGCCCGGTCGGCGGCGGCCGGCCGCGCGGCGGACTTGTCCTCGGAGGAGCCGGCCCCGCAGCCGGTGAGGGCGAGCGCCCCGGCCAGGGAGAGAGCGGTCAGAGCGGCCGCGGAGCGGTGTCCGCGCACGGAATGCATGATGGTGAACCCCCGTGGATCGGCTGGTGTTGCCGGTTCGACGTCCAGAGTCCCGGCGCGGGTTTCACTTCCGCGGTTCCGGGCCGGTCCCGATGCGGTCACGGTCCGGCCTCGGTGATCGGTCTGAGACGATGTGTCCATGCACGAAGCGGACATGCGTACGGACCGGCCGGGCGGCCCCGGGGCCCCGGCCGGCTCCCCGGGCCACGTCGTCGTGGTCGGCGGCGGCATCGCGGGCCTCGCCGCGGCCCACCGGCTGCTCGCCGACGGCGTACGCGTCACCCTGCTGGAGGCCGGACCGCGGCTCGGCGGCAAACTGCGCGCCGGCGAACTCGCCGGCCTGCCCGTCGACCTCGGCGCCGAGTCCGTGCTCGCCCGCCGCCCCGAAGCCCTGGAACTGGCCCGCGCCGTCGGCCTCGGCGAAGCCCTGCAGGCGCCCGCCACCGCCACCGCCCACCTGTGGACCCGCGGCGAGCTGCGGCCGATGCCGCGCGGGCACGTCATGGGCGTCCCCGGCGACCTGGGCCCCCTCTCCGCGTCCGGGGTGCTCTCCCCGGAGGGCCTGGCCCGGATCGGGGCCGAGCACGAGCAGCCGCCCACCGAGATCGGCGAGGACGTGGCCGTCGGCGCCTACGTCGCCGCCCGGCTCGGCCGCGAGGTCGTCGACCGGCTCGTGGAACCCCTCCTCGGCGGGGTCTACGCGGGCGACGCCTACCGCATCTCCATGCGCGCGGCCGTTCCCCAGCTCTTCGAGGCCGCCCGTACGCACGCCCTGCTGGGCGACGGCGTACGCGAACTCCAGCGCCGGGCGGCGGAGCAGCCCCAGGCGGCCGGCCCGGTCTTCGCCGGCATCGACGGCGGCATCGGCCGGCTCCCGCTCGCCGTCGCGGAGACCTGCCGCGCGGCCGGGGCGCGGATCCTCCTCGACACCCCCGTGAGCGGGCTGACCCGTACCCCAGGGGGCTGGCGGGTGCTGGCCGGCAGGGAGGTCATCGAGGCCGACGGCGTGATCCTGGCCACCCCGGCCGGGCCCGCCGCGCGGCTGCTCGACGGGCTGGCCCCGGACGCCGCCGCCGCACTGCGTTCCGTCGAGTACGCCTCGATGGCCCTGGTCACGATGGCCTTCCGCCGCTGCGAACTGCCCGCCTCCGTCACCGGCGGCGGCGCCAGCGGCTTCCTGGTCCCGCCGGTGGACGGCCGCACCATCAAGGCCGCCACCTTCTCCAGCAACAAGTGGGCCTGGGCCGGGACCGACCCCGAACTCTTCCTGCTGCGCACCTCCGTGGGCCGTCACGGCGACGAGGCGGACCTCGCCCGCGACGACGCGGACCTGGTCGGCGTCTCGCTCGCCGACCTCGGCGAGGCCGTCGGCCTCACGGCCCGCCCGGTCGCCTCCACCGTCACCCGCTGGGACGGCGGCCTGCCCCAGTACCCCGTCGGCCACCTCGCCCGCGTCGCCCGCATCCGCGGCGCCGTCGCGGCCCTGCCGGGCCTCGCGGTGTGCGGGGCGCTCTACGACGGGGTGGGCATTCCGGCGTGCGTCGCCAGTGCGCACAGGGCCGCCGCCGCGGTGACCACCGCGATCGGCACCCCTGGCACCGACCACTGATCAGCACACGGGACAATGGACACATGACTGCACCAGAGAAGATTCCCAACGCGGGGAAGAAGGCGAAGGACCTCAACGAGGTCATCCGCTACACCCTGTGGTCCGTCTTCAAGCTGAAGGACGTACTCCCGGAGGACCGCGCCGGCTACGCCGACGAGGTCCAGGATCTCTTCGACCAGCTGGGCGCCAAGGACATCACCGTCCGCGGCACCTACGACGTGTCCGGCCTGCGCGCCGACGCCGACGTCATGATCTGGTGGCACGCCGAGACGGCGGACGAACTCCAGGGCGCCTACAACCTGTTCCGCCGCACCAAGCTGGGCCGCGCGCTGGAGCCGGTGTGGTCGAACATGGCCCTGCACCGCCCGGCCGAGTTCAACAAGTCGCACATCCCGGCCTTCCTGGCCGACGAGAACGCGCGCGACTACATCAGCGTCTACCCCTTCGTGCGCAGCTACGACTGGTACCTGCTGCCCGACGAGGACCGCCGCCGCATGCTCGCCGATCACGGCAAGATGGCCCGCGGCTACCCCGACGTGCGCGCCAACACCGTCGCCTCCTTCTCGCTCGGCGACTACGAATGGATGCTGGCCTTCGAGGCCGACGAGCTGTACCGGATCGTCGACCTGATGCGTCACCTGCGCGCCTCCGAGGCCCGCATGCACGTCCGTGAAGAGGTGCCCTTCTACACCGGGCGCCGCAAGTCCGTGGCCGATCTGGTCGCCGGGCTCGCCTGATACCTCCCCTGGGGGGAAGGACCGGCGCGCGCCCCTGACTGAGGCGCTGCCGGTGGATCGGGAGGCACAGCCCCCGAATCGACGCAGCCGGAGACCCCGCCCGGAAGTTCAGACGGCAGGCGGCAGCGATGCCCTGCGGGCACGCGCTGCCCGGCCGTCCAGCGACACCGGTGCGGGCTCCGGATGCGGTCCACACGTGACACGCCATCCCGCGGTGCCACCTGTCAGCAGATACCGCTCCACGTGGCGGTCCACGCAGTCGTTGCGTCCGCCGACCACCCCGTGGTGTCCCGCGCCCCGCTCCGTGACCAGCGCCGCCTCCGCGCCCAGGCGCCGCTGGAGCTCCAGCGCCCCCCGGTAGGGGGTGGCCCCGTCCCGCTCCGCGGCGACGACGAGCGTGCGCGGCAGCCCCGGGCGCGGGGTGCCCACGTCGACGGGCCGCTGCCGGTCCCGTACGGGCCAGGACGCGCACGGCAGGTTCAGGAAGGCGTTGGCCCAGGTCTCGAAGGGGGCCGTACGCGCCAGCTCGGTGTTGTCGCGGTCCCAGACCGCCCAGTCCGCGGGCCACGGGGCGTCGTTGCACAGCACCGCCGTGTAGACGGCCGTCGCGTTCTCCGCCGCGGCCGCGCCCGCCTCCGAGCGGTCCGGGGCGGCCTGCGCGGTCAGCGGGCCCGGGTCGCCGCGCAGGTAGGCCGCCAGGGCCGCCGCGCGGTCCGGCCACACGTCGTCGTAGTACGCGGCCCGCAGGTACGCGGCCTGGAGTTCACCGGTTCCCACGACGCCGCCCGCGGGCGTACGGGCCACCGCGGCGCGGACCCGCTCGTAGCTCGCGCGGACGGCCTCCGGGGTGGCGCCGAGGCCGTAGACGTCGTGGTGGCGGGCCGCCCAGGCGCGGAAGTCGAACCAGCGGCGCTCGAAGGCGGGCGCCTGGCCGAGGTTGTTGCGGTACCAGACCCGGGCCGGATCCGGATCGACGGCCGAGTCGAAGACCATGCGGCGGACGTGTCCCGGGTAGCGGGTGGCGTAGACGGCTCCGAGGTAGGTGCCGTACGAGGAGCCCAGGAACGTCAGCTTCGGCTCGCCGAGCGCGGCGCGCAGCACGTGCAGGTCGCGGACGTTGTTCGCGGTCGTGTAGTGCGCGAGGGCGGCTCCCGCCCGCTCGGCGCAGCCGCGCGCGTACGCCCGGGCGGCGGCCAGGCGCTCCGCCTTGTAGGCGGCGGAGGGCCGGACGGGGACCTGGGTGGGGCCCCCGGCCCGGTCGGCGGGGTCCCGGCAGGACAGCGGGGCGGAGCGGCCGACGCCGCGCGGGGCGTAGCCGACGAGGTCGTACGCGGCGGCGATCCGCCGCCACTGCGGCAGCCCGGCGACGAGCGGGAAGTACATGCCGGAGCCGCCCGGACCGCCGGGGTTGTGGACGAGGGCCCCCTGCCGGGCGGCGCCGCCGGAGCCGGTGGCGGGGACCCGGCTGACGGTGAGGGAGATCCGCGGGCCGTCGGGGCGGGCGTAGTCGAGCGGGACCCGCAGGACGGCGCACCGGACGGGGCCGGGCAGCTCCTCGGCGGCGGGGCAGGGCCGGAACGCGAGGCCCGCCGTGGCCCTGGCGGCGCGGCGGGCCACGAGAGCGGCTCCGCGGTCCTCCGCCGCCGCCCGCCCGCCGGGCGGGGCTGCCGGGGCTGCCGGGGCTGCCGGGGCGGCTGGGGCGGCTGGGGCGGCGCACAGGAGGAGGGCGAGCGCCGCCGTGACGGCTCCCAGGGAGGCGGGCGTCGTCCGCACGGCGGCCCCTTCGCATAGTCCGATGGGCCGATCAGATGCCCGGACCGCGCTCCTGTAAAGAACCGACGGCGGGTGTCGGACCGCATGGCTCCGTTGCCGCGCGATCCGCCCCCGGTTGCCGTACCCGCGGCCCGTCGTGACGGACGGTCAGGAACTGCTGGAGCAACTGGAGCCGGACGAACTGCCGCAACTGGAACCGGAGCTGCTCGAACAGCTGGAACCGCTGCTGCCGCAACCGCCGCCGCCCCCTCCGCCGCTGCCTCCCGAGGAGCCGCAGCCGGAGCCCGAGGAGCAGCCCGCGCCGCCGCCGGAGCAGCCGCCCGATCCGCCGCCGCCCCCCGCGCCGTCGCTCCCGGCGCACCAGAGCACCGGCAGGACGTCGGCGGACGATCCGTGGTCGGGGGAGCGGTGGCCGGTGCTGCGGCCGCGCGCCTGGGCCGCCGCGAGCCGGGTGCCGCGCGCCGCCGGCACCAGCTGCTGCCGCAGGAACGGGTCCCGCAGCCCGCGCAGCCCGAACAGCGCGGTCCGCACGTACGGGTTCGGATCGTTCGCGTATGAGCCGCGCAGTGCGCGCAGCGCCCGGGCGCCCGCCGGGGTCAGCCGGCTCCGGGCCCGGGCGGCGGCGATCCGGGCCGCGATGATCCCGCCGAGCAGCGCGGGCACCACCTTCAGCGCGAACGGCACCGCCGGGCCGGACCCCAGGGCGTACGCGAGGAAGGTCAGCGGCAGCGACACCGGGATCAGCACCGCGCACACCACGGTCTGGACCAGTGCCCAGCGCCGCGAGGTCCGCCCGGAGCCGGGCGGGGACAGCAGCCCGCGGGCGGCGAGCGCGTCACCGGTCTCCTGTACGGCGGGGTCGAGCATGGCGGCGTACCGGACCTGGTAGAGCCATCCCGAGGCGGCGCCTTGGTGGGCCTGGAGCACGGCGCGCTCGGCGGTGTCGGCGGCCCGTGCCCCGGGCCGTACGTGGACGATGCCCGGGCCGCCTACCACCAGCCGGCCGTCCGCGAGGAGGGAGACGAGCGCGGTGTCCACCACGCCGCCCGGCCCGCCCGACAGGAACGCGGCCTCGGACAGGTCGTGGAGGCCGGAGGCCGGTCCGGGGGCCTGTGGCCGGGAGCGGCGCAGGCCGAGGAAGAGCAGGACGGTGGAGGCGCTCACGCCGATCCAGAGCGCCAGGGCGAGGAGGTTCACGCGGCTCTCCCCACCAGGGCGCGGGCCCAGCGCACGACGCGGCGCGGCGGTCGGGCCCCGGCCCGGTCCCGCCACCAGGCGGTCAGCCGGCGGCGGGCGGCCGGGTCCGCCGGCAGGTCCCGGATGAGGAGGTGCTCGGCGAAGTCCAGGGCGTCCCGGCGGTACCCGCCGGTCATGGGGCGCCCCCCGGCGTACGCGGAGAACGCCTCGCGGTACGGTCCGTCGCCGCCGAGGATCCCGGGCAGTTCGGGGGCCAGCGCGGCCACCACCCCGGCCCGCTTGGCGATCAGGGCGCGGGCCTGCACGTGGACGCGCCGCCGGTCGAACCCCTCGGGCACGGGCGTCGCGGCCACCAGGGCCGACAGCAGGGCGGCCTGTCGGAGCCCGACGCGCGTCCGGACGGCCTCACCGGCCGGGGCGGGCGGAGCGGGCGCCGCCTCCGGCGCGGCCGGAACCGGCGTCGGCGCGGGCGCCGCGGCCGTGGCCCCGGCCGCAGGCGCCGCGGGGGCCGACGCAGCCGTCACGGCGCTCACCCCCGCCGCCGTGGGGACGCGTCCGCGCGACGGCGCGGAGTCCGGGCCGGAGTCCGGGCCGGCGGCCGTCAGCACCGTGCGGATCGCGGTCAGTTCCCCGGCGAGCTCCGCCTCCGGCGGGAAGTCGTCGTCCCGCTCCAGCAGGACGCCCGGCGGATCCACCCGGGAGCGCAGCGCGGCCAGCAGGTCCAGCACCACCGGCGGCACCGGGTGCGCGTGCGTGTCGTGCCAGACACCGGCCCGCTCCACCCCGCCCGCCACGTGCACGTACGCCAGCGCCTCCAGCGGGACCGCGTCCAGCACCGCCGCCGGGTCCTCGCCGCGGTTGACCCGGTTGGTGTGCAGGTTGGCGACGTCGATGAGCAGCCGGACACCGGTCCGGGCGACCAGTTCCGACAGGAACGCGCCCTCGGTCATCTCCTCGTCCGGCCAGGAGATCAGCGCGGCGATGTTCTCCAGCGCCAGCGGCACGGGCAGCGCGTCCTGCGCGATCCGTACGTTCTCGCACAGCACGTCCAGCGCGTCGCGGGTGCGCGGCACCGGCAGCAGGTGACCGGCCTCCAGCGCGGGCGAGGAGGTGCGGACGTACGCGATGTGCTCGGTGACCAGTGGCGCCCCCAGCGCCACCGCCCGCTCGGCGAGCGCCGCCAGCTTCTCCGGGTCGGGACGGTCCGCGCCGCCCAGTCCCAGGGAGACCCCGTGCGGTACGACGCGCACGCCGCGTTCGCGCAGCCGCACCAGCGCGTCGGGCAGGTGGCCCGGGCAGATGTTCTCGGCCACGACCTCGACCCAGTCCAGTCCGGGCAGCCGCTCGACGGCGACCGATATCTCCGGCCGCCAGCCGATGCCCACCCCCAGGTGTGCCATGGGCTCCATGTCCCCCGCCCCCTTTCATCGGACCCTGTGCCGGTGTCATCGCCCCGGCGGGGTCACGCCAATCGCGTAGGGGGACGTTCAGAGCAACATTTGAGGTTCCGCGGGACCGTGGAGCGGGCTCAGAGCCGGGCCCGCAGCGCCGGGTGGTCCGCGACCACCGTGCACGAGCCGGGCGCGATCTCGGTGAAGCCCGCGTCCCGGACCACCGGCAGCCCGCTCCCGCTCAGCTCCGCCCAGCGCTCGCGCGGCGGGGTCCGTACGGCCAGCCGGAAGCCGGACTCCCGCCAGGCGGCCCGTTCCGGCCCGGTCAGCTCCCACCAGGCGAGCTGCGCCGCGTGCCCGGCCTGCGCCATGGCCTTGCCGGCCGACATCTCCAGGCCCGGGTTGAGCCACAGCACGGGCAGGTCCGCGCCGGCGGGGGCCGCGACGGGCCCGGGGTCGTCCAGGTCGGTGCCCGAGACCTGGAGCTTGGCCAGTTCCTTGGGCCAGCCGTCGAGCGGCACCGGCGGGAAGACCCGCACCTCGGCCGCCTCGCCGAGCACGGTGACGCCGGGCAGGGTCCCGGCCTTGCGCCACTCCGCGCCGCGCGCCCGCCGGACCACCTTGCGGATGCGGGCGTCCTGCCAGTCCCGGACCGCTTCGGCCCACTCGCCCCCCTCGTGCGCCCGCTCGTCGGTCAGCAGGACGAGTACCGCGCGGGCCGCGGTCTCCAGGGCGTCCGTGCGGGCGGGCGGCCCGGCCTTCTCGATCCGTACGACCAGCGGCAGGACGAACTGAGGGGCCTCGTCGCGGACGGCGTGCTCCTGGCGGAAGGGATGGTCCGACCCGATGGGGGGTACGTCCGTGGTGTCGTGCGCGGGCTGGCTGCTCATCCTGCCAAGGATGCCAGCCTCCGCCTTCAGGATGACGCCCAGGGTGCCCGCGCCGGGTGAGGATCGAAGCCATGAAGAGTGACCTGTTCGCCTCCGAGAACCTGGCCCGCCCCGCCACCGCCCCGGGCATGACCCTGCAGAACGCCAAGTCGGTGAAGTACGCCGTCGACGGCGAGATGCTCGCGCGCCAGGGCTCGATGGTGGCCTTCCGGGGCAGCCTCCAGTTCGAACGCAAGGGACAGGGCATCGGCGGCATGCTCAAGCGCGCCGTCACCGGCGAGGGCCTCGCGCTGATGACCGTGCGGGGGCAGGGCGAGGTCTGGTTCGCCCACCAGGGCGGCAACTGCTTCATCGTCGACTTCGAGCCGGGCGACGCCCTGACCGTCAACGGCCGCAACGTGCTGTGCTTCGACCCGACCCTGTCCTACGAGATCAAGATGGTGAAGGGCGCCGGCATGGCCGGCGGCGGCCTCTTCAACAGCCTCTTCACCGGCACCGGAAAGCTCGCCGTCGTCTGCGACGGCGCCCCGATCGTCATCCCGGTCACCGCGCAGGCCCCGGTCTACGTGGACACCGACGCGGTCGTCGGCTGGAGCGCCGGGCTGGAGACCGGGCTGCACCGCTCCCAGTCGGCCGGCTCGATGATCCGCGGCGGATCCGGCGAGGCCGTCCAGCTGATGCTGCGGGGCGAGGGATTCGTCCTGGTCCGCCCGAGCGAGGTCACCGAGCGGACCGGGGCGCACTGACGCCCGGGACGCTCCCCGGCCCTCCCGGCGGTGGCGGGCGCCGGGAGCCGGGGAGCAGGCCCCGTGGGAGCTGCGGCGGCGTCCGCGAGCCACCGGGTTCCGGTGACGGCGGCCGCGGGAGGCGGGTGCCCGCCGTCCGGCGGGCCCGGCTGAGTAGGCTCGTACGCATGGAGCAGCAGCGCGTGGAGCAGCAGGAAGAGATCCCGTCGTACTGCCCGGCCCCGGCCCCGGCCCCGGCCCCGGCCGCGCCCGCCGGACGGGTGGCCGGGCCGCCGTACGCCGACTGCCTGGAGTGCGGCAAGCCCACCGAGTACGGGGTGGCGACGCCGGGCGTGGTGCTGTGCCCGGTGTGCGAGTGGCAGGACGCGCAGCGCACCGCCTGCTCCGGCTGAGCCCCGCCGCCGCCCGCTCCCGGGCCGGCTACGTGCCGATCAGCTCGGACACCTTCACGAAGCGGTAGCCCCGCTTGCGCAGCTCCGGGACGATCTTCCGGACGGCCTCCTCGGTCACCGGGGCGGCGCTGCGCGTGCAGTGCATGACCACCACCGAGCCCGGCTTGACCCCGGCGAGCACCTGCTCGGCCACGGCGTCCGGGTCCTTCGCGAACGCGTCGCCGCTGACCACGTCCCACTGGACGGCCGTGATCCCGGCGGTGGACAGGGACCGCAGGGACCGGTCGTCGTAGCAGCCCCCGGGGAAGCGGAAGTACGGGACGGTGTTGACCGCGCCCGCCGTGCGGAAGGCGGCGAAGGCCCGGTCCACGTCGGCCCGGGCGGCCGCGGCGTCGAGCACGGGCAGCCCGTAGCACGGGGCCGTGAAGGCGTGGTGACTGTAGGAATGGTTCGCGATCTCGAAGTTCGGGTCGGTGCCGATGGACTTCGCCTGGTCCGGGTACTCCTCGGCCCAGCGGCCCGTCATGAACACCGTCGAGGGCACCTTGAGCGTGCGCAGCGCCGAGATCAACGCCGGGTTGTCGAAGTGCTCCCCGTCCGCGGCCCGCGGCCCCTGGTCGGAGGTCATGTCGGCGTCGAAGGTCAGCGCGACGGTCTTGTCGGCCTGCTGGCGCGCCCGTTCGAAGACCGGGGTCAGGCCGTTCGGGCCGGGCGCCATCGTCGGGGGCTTGCCGGGCGGGCCGGCCTGCGGGGCGGACGGACCGGGGGCGGCGGACGCCTTACCGGACGGGGAGGCGGTGGCGGAGGGCGTCGCCGCCGGGGTGCCCATGCGGGCCTCACGTCCGGCGTCCGACGTGCCGGTGCCGCCCCCGCAACCCGCGAGGGCGGCACCGAGCGCGGCTACGGCTGCCGCTTTGCGCACAGAAATAGTCACGCAGGCAAAATATATGACTATGTGGCAATCAGACGTGCACGGCACTCCTCCACGTCGAATTCACCCTTCGGGTACTGCGGACCGATGGCCTCCAGATGCTCCAGCAGCAGCGTGCTGATCGCCCAGTTGCGGTACCACTTGCGGTCCGAGGGGACGACGAACCAGGGCGCGGCGTCGGTGGAGCACCGCTCCATGGCCTTCTCGTACGCCTCCTGGTACGCGGGCCACACACTGCGGTCGTCGATGTCGCCCCGGCTGAACTTCCAGTGCTTGTCCGGGTTGTCGAGCCGCTCGAGGAGCCGCTCGCGCTGCTCCTCGTAGGAGATGTGGAGGAAGACCTTGACGATGGTCACGCCGTCGTCGGCGAGGCCCTCCTCGAACCGGTTGATCTGCCCGTACCGGCGGCCGATCACGCTGCGGGGCACCAGCTCGCGGACGCGGGCGATGAGGACGTCCTCGTAGTGGGAGCGGTCGAAGATGCCGATCTCACCCGGCTGGGGGAGGGCCTGCGTGACGCGCCACAGGAAGGGGTGGCTGTGTTCCTCGGGCGTGGGCGCCTTGAAGGCCCGGACACGGCAGCCGGCCGGGTTGAAGTGGCCGATGACGTGCTTGACGGTGCCGCCCTTGCCACTGGTGTCCATGCCCTGGAGGACGAGCAGGACGCGGTGCCGGCTCCCGGCGGTACCGGCCGCGTAGAGCCGCTCCTGGAGGGAGCCGAGCCGCTCCGCGAGGGCGCCGGTGGCCGCGACCCCGGCCGCCTTGCCCGTGGGTCCGGCGGGGGTGGCGCGGGGGTCGAAGCGGCGCAGGTCCACGCGCTCGCCCGCCGGAACCCGCAGCAGATCCCGCAGCTCCGGACCACTCCCGGCCCCTGGCCACTCCAGACGCTCCCGGCCCGCGGCCTCCGGCCCGGTCCCGAGCTGATCCGCCCCGGGCCGGTCGACGGCTTCGACCGTGGCCGTGGCCGTGGCCGTGGCCTTGGCCGTGGCCTTGGCCTTGGCCTTGCCCGTGCTCCTTGCCGCCTTGGATCCCTTGGCCTTCTCGGCCTTCTTGCCCTTGGCGTCGGGCCGGGGCCCGTCGTCGTCCTTCGGGCGGGCCGGCGCCTTGACCGTGCCGGTGGCCTTTTCGGCCTTCTCGGCCTTTGCCTTGGCCTTGGCCTTGCTCTTGGTCGTGGGCCCGGTTCCGTCGTCGGCCTTCCTGGCCCCCTTGGCTCCCTTGGCTCCCTTGGCCCCCTTGGCTCCCTTGGCGCCCTTGGCCCGCTTGGCGGGTTCGGCCCGTTCGGCCTTCGGGTCGGGTGAGCCCTTCGTGGTCCCGCCCGGCTCCGCCGGTTCGCGGGTGTCCGGGGACTCGGGGCCGCCCGGTTCGGGTTGCCGCTTCCGCTGATCCGTGTGCTTCCTCGCCACGCCACCTACCCCAATCGCGTCGATTCCGTTCGATCTTCCACCCGATCGAACGGAAACGCGATGCGGCCGGTGTCAGCGCCAGGGCCCCGACACCGCGAACGTCGTCCCCGGGGCATAGGCGTTCACGTACATCGTCCGGCCGTCGGGGGAGAAGGTGACCCCGGCGAACTCCCCCCACTCCGGCGCCCCCGGCTGCCCCACGTCCTGCGCGTTGCGCGCCACCGGGTAGACCTCGCCGTCCACCGTGACGCCGAAGACGTACTGCGCCCCGCCGCCGTCCTCGCACACCATCAGGCCGCCGTCCGGCGCCAGGCAGATGTTGTCGGGGGAGTCCCCGGGCAGGGCGGTGTCCGAGGCCGGGCCGAAGAGGACGTCGAGCCGGAGCCGGCCGCGCCGCGGGTCGTAGGACCACACCTGGCCGTGGTGGTCGGCGGCCGATCCCTCGCGGCTGCGGGCGTAGCTGGAGACGAAGCGCACCCCGCCGTCACCCCAGTAGCAGCCCTCCAGCTTCTGCGCGTGCGTGATCCCGCCGGGCCCGAAGTCCTGGAGGCGGACCGGGGTCGTGGCCGCTCCCGGGTCCGGTACGGGCACCCACCGCGCCGGGAACTCCGCCCCGGGTTCGTCCACCACCGACAGGTCGGCCAGCCCCGGTACGCGCAGGGCCTCCAGGGCGCCGCCCGCGCGCAGCGAGCCGGGGCCGCCGAGGGGTCGTTCGGGCAGGAAGCGGTAGAACAGCCCGAACGGCTCGACGAAGGCGTCCTCGGTCTCGTAGACGATCCCGCTGTACGGGTCCACGGCGACGGCCTCGTGCGCGAACCGGCCCATCGCGGTGAGCGGGACGGCCCCCGAGCGGTGCGGGTCGGCGGGGTCGACCTCGAAGACGTAGCCGTGGTCCAGGGTGTAGCCGGAGGTGCCCGCGCGGTCCTCGGTCTCCTCGCAGCTCAGCCAGGTGTTCCAGGGGGTCCGCCCGCCCGCGCAGTTGACGGCCGTACCGGCGAGGGCGACCCGCTCACCGACGGCCCGGCCGGTCCCGTCGAGCTCCAGGACCGTGCAGCCGCCGAGTGCCTGCGGGTCGTACGTGAGTCCCGCGACGGCGGGGACGCGCAGGGCGGCGGTGGTGCGGTTCTCGTGGTTGCGGACCAGCCGGACCCGGTTGCCGCCGCCGGCGTCGAAGGCGGCCATGCCGTCGCAGTTGGCCGGGACGGGGCCCTCGCCGGAGCGCAGGGGGTCGCCCGCCCGGGAGAGCACCCGGTAGGAGAACCCGGCGGGCAGGTCGAGCAGCCCGCGAGGATCGGGCAGCAGCGGTCCGTAGCCCCGGGTGGTGGCCCGGGCGGCCCCGGCGCGACCGGTGAACAGGGCGCCGAGCGCCCCGGTGAAGGCGATCCCGCCGGCGGCGAGCAGGCTGCGTCGGGTGACGGACATCGGAACTCCGGTCGGCGGTACGGGAGATGTGGACGGCCCGTGCTACCACGGTGGCCCGCCCGCCGGGGGCCGACGCGAGCGCTCTCCGGCCGGGTGTCACACCACCGGGTCCCCGGGTTCCGCCGCTGCTGGCCCGAGCGCACCACGGTTCGGTGTCCAAGGAGCAGCGGGCCCTGGTGGAGGAGGACCTGAAGGCGGGGCGGCTGCCCGCCGT